>JADLHS010000027.1 GCA_020848635.1 Limisphaerales bacterium | reverse complement strand
GAGTTGCGCAGAATCCACTCGCGGGTGGCGTGGATGTTTTTGCCGGTGGAGAGGTCCATGACGGTGTCCGCGCCCCATTTGGTGGCCCAGCGCATCTTCTCGACTTCCTCCTCGATGCTGGACGCGACGGCGCTGTTGCCGATGTTGGCGTTGATCTTCACGAGGAAGTTGCGCCCGATGATCATCGGCTCGGACTCGGGATGGTTGATGTTGTTCGGGATGATGGCGCGGCCGGCGGCGACTTCATCGCGCACGAACTCAGGCGTGATCTGAGCGGGAATGCGCTGGGGGAAACGGCGGAAGATCGAGGGAGAGTAATCAGTAATCAGCGGGTCAGTATTCAGTGAGAGCTGCGCGCTTCCGGCGTGCTGCTTGTTGAGGTCGTTGCGAACGATGTCCTTCGACATCTCGGCGATCTTCGCGCGGCCCATGTTCTCGCGGATGGCGATGAATTCCATCTCCGGCGTGATGATGCCGGCGCGGGCGTAAGCGAGTTGCGTGACGACCTTGCCCGCCTTCGCGCGAAGCGGACGGCGACGCTGGCTAGTGAGGCCGGGAAATTCCACGAGGCGATTCTTCTCCGCCTTGCTGGCGTATTCGGCGTGCTTGCCGGAGAGATAGCCATTGTCCTGCGGCTTCACTTCGCGGCCGTCGATTTCCTCGACGTCGCCGCGTTCGCGAATCCACTTGGCGCGGAGTGCCGGCAACCCTTGCTCCGACGTGCCGGTGAAGCCGGGGTCGCCCCACGGCCCGGAGCAATCATAGACACGCACGGGATCATTCGGCGTAACCGCGCCGGTGTAGGACTTCGTCGGCGTGACCTCGATCTCGCGCATCGGGACACGAACGTCGGGGTGAATCTTGCCTTCAACAAAAACCTTCTTGCTGGCGGGCAGTTGTTCGCTGCTGTGCGGTTCGAAGGACGTTTTTGGATTCGCGATCATAAATTTGCTTTGGTTGTAGCGGTGCTCTATGAGCGTCGCAGGTTTCGGCGGTCACAGACCGCCGCTACAATTTTGATTCAGGGAAAGCTTGGAGAAGGTCTGCCCACGGCCACTCCGCAAGGACTCCTACGCCAGCATTACCTGGATCAGTTTTTCGGGTCTCCGGCGTTCCATGCCGAACTCTCAGCCTTCGTCTCTCCGCGCTGCAGAACGGCCGGTTGGCTCCCCATCTGTAGGGAAGCTAGGCCGACGCTGGCAGCCGGTCAAGGAAACGAATTGACCTCGGGCCAGCGGCAGGAGTAGGCTGCGAGGGTGAATCGTAATTTGAATCTGAACCTGCTGCTTAGCACGCTTACCGGCGTGGCGGTTGGGTTCTGATTTGTTTGTAGAGATTTCCAGAACCCCACTGCCAAACCGGCGGTGGGGTTTTTGTTTTTGGAAATCTTAATCTCAATTATACTCTTGCTCCTAATCCCGGGTGAGAACGACGCGAGATTAAGATTGAGATTAAGATTAAGAACAGAAAAGGCACAGTCATGCTGAAAGATCCGTCCAAAAAGTATCGGCCGTTCCCGCCGGTGGCGTTGCCCAACCGGCAATGGCCCAATCGCGTCATCACCCAGGCGCCGCGCTGGTGCAGCGTGGACCTCCGCGATGGCAACCAGGCGCTCGCCGTGCCCATGAATGTTTCGCAGAAACTCGAACTGTTCAGCACGCTTGTGAAGTGCGGCTTCAAGGAAATCGAAGTTGGCTTTCCGTCCGCGTCCAACACCGAGTTCACATTCAACCGCCGGCTCATCGAAGAGCAGCGGGCGCCGGAAGATGTTTGGTTGCAGGTGCTGGTGCAGGCGCGCGAGGAATTGATCGAGCGTACCGTTGAGTCCCTGATCGGCGCGAAGAAAGCCATTATTCACCTCTACAACTCCACGTCGCCCGCGCAACGCCGCGTCGTCTTTGGCAAGTCGCCAGCCGAAATCAAAGCCGTCGCCGTGCAGGGCGCACAGTGGATCAAGGATCGCTTGCCCCGGCTCAAGGGGACGGAGGTCCTGCTGCAGTATTCCCCGGAAAGTTTCAGCGCGACGGAACATGAGTTCGCGAAGGAGGTTTCCGAGGCGGTCATGGCCGTGTGGCAGCCGACGCCGCAACGACCGATGATTCTGAATTTACCGGACACCGTCGAAGTGGCGATGCCGAACGTCTATGCCGATCAGATCGAGTGGATGTGCCAGAACATCAAGCATCGAGATTCCCTCATCATCAGCCTGCACACGCACAACGATCGCAGCACCGGGGTGGCGGCGACGGAGCTGGGCCTGCTCGCGGGGGCGGATCGTGTCGAGGGCACGCTCTTTGGCAACGGCGAGCGCACCGGCAACCTCGACATCGTGATCGTGGCGATGAATCTCTACATGCATGGCATTGACCCGAAACTCGATTTCAGCGACCTCAATGCCATCCGTGACGTGTATGAACGCTGCACCGGCATGACCGTGCCGGAGCGGCAGCCGTATGGCGGCGAATTGGTATTCACCGCCTTCAGCGGTTCACATCAGGACGCCATCAAGAAGGGATTGGCGGAACGCGAGCGCGGCGGCCCGGCGCATTGGGATGTGCCCTATCTCACGATTGATCCGACGGACATTGGCCGTGAGTATCGCGAAGTCATCCGCGTCAACTCCCAGTCGGGCAAGGGCGGCGTGGCGTATTTGCTCGAGACGGAGTTTGGCATTTTGCTGCCCAAGGACATGCAGCGCGAGTTCGGCCCAATCGCCAACGATGCGGTGGATGAACTGGGACGCGAAGTCAGCGGCACGGAATTGAAGGCCATGTTCTGGCGTGAATACATTGAACGCACTTCGCCTTGGAAACTGGGAACATTTCGCACAAACAGCGAGAATGGACGGGTTCTCTGCAATGCCTCCTTGTTCCGAAACGACAATCAGTTTGTTGTGAGCGGTGAAGGCAACGGACCTTTGGCGGCCTTGGTCCATGGCATCGCCCAAGCGGACGGACCACGTTTTGAGATCACGAATTACAGCGAGCACGCCCTGGGTTCGGGCGAGGGGGCGGCGGCCATTGCCTACATTCAAATCAAATCCGCCGGTGGCCAATCCCGTTGGGGCGCGGGTGTGGACACGAACATCGAACTCGCCTCCGTGCGCGCCGTGTTGAGCGCGTTGAACCGGTCCTGAACGGACCACTCCAAATCAAGCCACCATGAAAAACAAACTGTTTCACATCGCCCTCGCCCTGTTGATCCTCGCCCGGCCGGTTCACGCAGAAAACCCAACGAACCCTGCCCCGCCCTGGCTCGCGGTGATGACTTACAATCTGCGCTATGCCAGCCCGACGCCACCCAATGCCTGGCCGCAGCGGCGTCCGCTCATGCGCGAGTTGATTCAGCAGGTCGCGCCCGACGTCATGGGTACGCAGGAAGGATTGTACGGCCAAATCAAGGATCTTGCCACCGATCTGCCCGACTACGAGTGGATCGGCACGGGCCGCGACGGTGGCAGTCGGGGCGAGTTCATGGCGGTATTCTTCCGCAAGACCCGCCTTGAGGCGCTGGCCTTTGATCACTTTTGGTTGTCCGATACCCCAGCGGTCGTCGGTTCGACCACCTGGGGCAACAGCAATCGCCGTATGGTGACATGGGTGAAATTTCGCGACCGCGCCACCAGTGGCGAATTCTACCTGTTCAACACGCATTTTGATCATCAAGTCCAACCCGCCCGCGAAAAGAGCGCAGAGCTTGTCCGGCAACGCGTTACGGCGCTGGATACCAAACTGCCAGTGCTACTCATCGGCGACTTCAACGCCGGCGCCGGGTCGAACCAGGCCTACGAGATCTTGACCGGCGACAAATTCTTCATGGACGCCTGGACGATCGCGGGCCAGCGGCAAGGCGAAGGCATTAACACCTTCAACGGTTTCAAGCCGGCCCAACAAGACGGCGTGCGCATTGACTGGATTCTCGCGCACGGCGACGTGACGGTGGCAGAAGCGGAGACTTTGACATTTGCACGCGACGGCCAGTTTCCGAGCGATCACTTTCCCGTCCTCGCCCGGTTGCGGCTGGGGCCGACCAGGTAATCGCCAGTTGAAATCTCCGCCCGGCAGGGATTTTACTTGGCGCGGGGGTGGCAAGCCGGTTCATTGGAGGCAATGAACATCCGAGCCTTCCTCGTCGTGTGCCTAACCGCCACCCTCTTGCCAACTTGGAGTACTCGAGGCGAACCCAAAGCCGCGCCCGCCATCCGCAAGCTAAAGGACGTCGTTGTTTACCAAGACGACCAGTTCTACAGCGCCTTCCCTTCGATCGTGCGGCGGCGGGACGGGGAATTGCTGGTGGCGTTCCGACGCGCGCCGGATCGCCGGCGGCTCGGCGAAAACAACATTTCGCACACCGATCCGAACAGTTACCTCGTCCTGGTTCGCTCGCGGGACGACGGCGCGACTTGGAGCCCGGCGCCTGAGCTGATATATGCGCATCCGCTCGGCGGGTCGCAGGACCCTTGCCTGGTGCAGTTGCACGATGGCACGCTGGTGTGCACAAGTTACGGCTGGGCGCTGCTGAATGCGGATTACGCCGCCCGCATGACCAACGCCGCGCTGCATGGCAGCTTTGGTTTTCTCGGCGGTTACGTGCTGCAATCCCAGGATGCCGGGCATTCATGGCAGGGGCCGTGGCTGCCGCCACACATCAGCACCGACCCGACCACGGACATTTCTGGCCAACCAATCCCAGCCTACAATCGCGGCGCGCTGTGTGAAGGCAAGGACGGTCGGCTCTACTGGGTCGTGGCGGCCAGCACCGACACCAAGCCGCGGCGCTCCGAAACCCATCTGCTGATTTCGTCCGACCGGGGCGAAACCTGGAATTACTCCAGCCCGGTCGCCCAGGATGCGAAAGTGCAGTTTAATGAGACTTCGCTTTACGAAACGCCCAAGGGCGATCTGGTGGCCTTCCTGCGCACGGAGAATTTCAACGACCATACCGCCGTCGCGCGCTCGATAGATCACGGGCGGAGTTTTCAGCCATGGCAGGACGCGGGCTTCCAAGGCCACCCCCATTACGCTTTGCGCCTTCCGGATAAACGGGTGCTGCTGGTGTATGGCTATCGCCATGCGCCCTTTGGCATTCGGGCGCGGGTGCTGGACGCGGAATGCAGCAACTTGGCCGCAGCGGAGGAAATTGTGTTGCGCGCGGACGGCGGGAATTCCGACCTCGGATATCCGTGGGCGACGATGATTTCCAAGCACCAGGCACTGGTGGTTTACTATTTCAACCAAGCGAACGGCCCGCGGCACATTGCCGGCACCGTCCTGGAAATCGGGCGGTGAGGCGTCATCACGCTTTCGGAGTGATGCGCGGCGAAGTCGCCGGTTTCTGCCGGCTTTTGTGACTCGTCAAGCGCTCGACAACAGTTTAGGCTGGCTCCTGAAAATGAAAATCGTTCGCCACTTATTGGTCGCCGTTGCTTTCATTGGATTCTGCGTCTCGCCCCCCGCCCTACCGGCGCAACTCGCGCCGTCGCCCACGACCGCACCGGAGCCGCCGCCCTCGTTTGTGCCGCTGGTCTCGCCCGCGCCCGCAACTCAGGCCCCGATTCCGCTCGCCCCCGTCCGACCGCTTGCGGCGCAACCACTGCCCACCGGGGCGCTCGCGACCGGCATTCTCGCTTTTGACGCGGAGGCCAAGGAGGCCATGGTCAAACCCGGTGAGATCGCGGCGAATTACCTGTTTCTGCTCACCAATGTATCCCCGGCCGAAATCACCATCAGCCGGGTGCAAACCTCATGCGGTTGCACCACGGCGCAAATGCCACCCATGCCCTGGAAGATTCCCGCCGGCGGCACCGGCCAGATTCCGGTCGTGATGAATGTGCAGGGCAAGAGCGGCGTAGTGACCAAGACGCTCACGGTTTACACCGACCGGGGACTGAAATCGCTGCTGGTGAAAACCACGATTCTCCCACCTGCCCCCCAGCTGATGACGGCGGCGGATCGCGAGCGCAATCAACTGCTCGCCAAGACCGACCGGCAGGCGGTGTTCAAAGGCGATTGCGCCCGCTGCCACGTCGAGCCTGTCATCGGCAAGTTCGGCAAGGATCTCTACCTCACGGCATGTGGCATTTGCCATGAGACGGAGCACCGCGCCACGATGGTGCCGGACCTGCGCAATCTGCCGAATGACACCAACGCGGATTACTGGAAACTGATGATCACCATGGGCAAAGAAGGCACGCTCATGCCGGCCTTTGCCCAGGCGCAAGGCGGGCCGCTTTCCGATCCGCAAATCAAGACGCTCGTGGGTTATCTGGTCACGAACTTCCCGGCCCAGGGCACAAATTCCCGGCCCTGGCTGCCCAAGCCGAAGCTGTAATTTTTGGCGGCATTTTTCCCGCACGGAACGACCGCTCGCCCCGCCTTTCGCGTTGCTCCGCTCCGCCGCCAATCGTATCGTGCGCCCGTGCCGCCGCCGGATAACCAACCTTCGCCGCTCGCCGCGCCGGTGAATCGGCTTTGGGGGGTCGGCGATGAACGCGCGCGCCAACTCGCGCGGCTGGACATCGCCACCGTCGAGGATCTGTTGCTCCACCGCCCACGCCGTTATGAAGACCGGCGGAGATTTCTTGCCATCCGCGAACTCCAGCTGGGCGAAGCGGCAACCGTGCGCGGCAAAATCATCGCTGCCGGCGTGAAGCGCTGGCGCCAAGGCGACCGCGCGATGTTCGAGTGCGTCATTGACGATGGCACGGCACATTTGCATTGCCGCTGGTGGCAGGCGCAGCCCTGGATGGAGGAATACTTCCTTGTCGGCCGGGAATTCCTCGCGTTCGGCAAGCCGGAGTCGCTGCGGCCGCGAACGATGGATCACCCCGAAACCGAATGGGTCGAGCCGGGTGAGGAAAGCTTCATCCATTTCAACCGGATCGTGCCGATCTATCCGCTCACTGAAGGCCTGCCCCAGCGCTGGCTGCGTGGGCTGATGTGGCGGACGCTGGAACGATACGAAGCGGCCGTTGCCCCAGCACCGTGGGAGGAGTTGCTCGTTGAGAAAGCACCCACGACCGCGCTGGCAAAGCCCTCAACCCTCAACCCGCAACCCTTAACCGCCCTGCTCCCCATCCGTGCCAACGCCGTTCACATGCTGCACTTCCCGGAGGCGTTGACCGACGTGGAATTCGCGCGGCAACGGCTGGCCTTGGACGAATTCATCACGCTGCAAATCCAGATTCAACAGCGGCGCAAGAATTTTGAGTCGCGCTCGCAGGCTTTGCCCTGTGCCGGGGACAACCGGCTGATGAAACCCTTCCTCACGGCGTTGGGCTTTAAGCTCACGGTCGCGCAAACCCGGGTGCTGCGGGAAATCCGCGCCGACATGGGCGGTGCGCACCCGATGCGAAGACTGCTCCAGGGCGATGTCGGCTCCGGAAAGACCGCAGTGGCCGCCTGCACGGCCTTAATGGCGTTGGAGAGCGGTTTCAACGTCGCTTTGATGGCGCCGACGGAAATTCTAGCCGAACAACATTTTCAGAACTTCACACGATGGCTCGCCCCCCTCGGGGTTCAGTTGGAGATGCAGACCGGAAGTCGCAAAACCGTTGAGCGCCGCGCGTCCGGCATCGCGGGCCCGAAGCCGTCGCCGCTCTCAAAGCCCAACCCACAGCCCTCGACTTTGTTGATCGGCACCCACGCGCTCCTCTCCGCTGGTTTCGAGGTTCCGAATCTCGGCCTGGTGATCATTGACGAGCAGCACAAGTTTGGAGTGACCCAACGCGAGCAACTGGTGCGCAAGGGGCGTTACCCCCATCTGCTGGTGATGACCGCCACCCCCATTCCCCGCACCCTGGGCCTGACACTTTACGGCGACCTGGATTTGTCCATAATTGATGAGCTGCCACCGGGTCGCGGCGGGGTGAAAACGTTTGTACGCACGATGGACACGCTGCCCAAGGTCTGGGAGTTTCTGCGGCAAAAACTCGCGGCGGGCCGGCAGGCCTATGTCGTCTATCCCCGCGTCGAGGACGCCGCGGATGGCTTGAAGGCGGTGACAAAGGAATTCGCCAATCTAGGGGCAAAGCTCGCCCCGTTCCGTGTTGGCCTGCTGCATGGGCGCTTGAAAGGCGCGGAGAAGGAAGCCGCCATGGTGGATTTCCGCGCGAGTCGCGTCAGCGTGCTGCTTGCCACCTCGCTCATCGAAGTCGGCGTGGACGTGCCAAACGCGACGGTGATGATCATCGAAAATGCCGAGGCGTTCGGGCTCGCCCAGCTACATCAACTTCGCGGCCGCATCGGCCGCGGCGCGCACGAAAGTCACTGCATTTTGATTTCCGACGCCAAGAAACCGGACTCCCGCGAACGGTTGCGGGTGCTGGAAGAAACGACCGATGGCTTCCGCATTGCCGAGGCGGATTTGAAGTTGCGCGGGCCGGGGGAACTGCTTGGCCAGCAGCAAAGCGGCCTGCCCCGGTTCCGTTTCGGCGACCTGACCGAAGACCTCGCACTCATCCGTCAGGCCCGCGACATCGTTGCGAAAATGTGAACGCCGGCCCGAGCGCCGACCGGGCACGGTTGCGCGGGCAATAGTTACCCCAACAGAGCAAATGTGGATTGTCGCGGCACGGCACGGCGGCTAGACTCGGCGGCGAAACAATTGATGGCCCCCTGGCTTTGCTCACGGAGATTCACGGAAGCGGCCCGGGTGAAGTCGGACGGCCGTAACAACCAATTTTAATTCATGGACAGTTTTTTGATCAAAGGCGGGGTGCCCCTGCATGGGGAGGTGGAAATCAGCGGGGCAAAGAACGCCGTGCTGCCCATCATGGCGGCGACCTTGCTCACCGCCGAGCCGTGCGTCATCCGCCGCGTGCCCAACTTGAGCGATGTGCGCTTTATGGGCCAGATCCTCGAATGGCTTGGGGCGAAGGTGAAGATTGACGGCGATACGGTCCACGTTCACGCCCGCAAAATCAAAGGCCACGCTGATTATGACCTCGTCCGCAAAATGCGCGGCTCCATCTGCATCATGGGGCCGTTGCTGGGCCGACTGCGGAAGGCGACCGTGTCCTTGCCCGGCGGCTGTGTGATCGGTGCGCGGCCCATTAACCTGCATTTGAAGGCCTTTGCCGCGCTGGGCGCCAAGATCAAGATAGAGAACGGTTATGTGGAGGCAACCGCTCCGCGCTTGGCGGGCGGGCCGATGTTCCTTGGCGGTCGCGCGGGTTCCACCGTCCTCGGTACCGCCAACGCCATGATGGCAGCGGTGCTGGCGGATGGAGTCACGGTGATCGAAAGTGCCGCATGCGAACCCGAGGTGGTGGATCTGGCGAAGTTTCTCACCGCCATGGGCGCGAAGCTCTCCGGCGTGGGCAGCCCGACCCTGACCATCACCGGGGTGAAGGAATTGCACGGCGCGGAACACGAAGTCATCGCCGATCGTATCGAAGCCGCCACGTTTGCCATAGCGGCGGCCGCGACCAACGGCGAAATCACGCTGAAAGGGGCCCGGGCCGAGCATATGCATGCGGTGATTGACAAGTTGCACGATGCCGGGGTGCTGGTGGAGCGGCGCGGAGCCAACCTGGTGGCTCGCCGCCAGGGCAAACTCAAGGCCACCGACGTAACCACGCTGCCCTACTCCGGTTTCCCCACCGACGTGCAGGCGCAGATGATGGCGTTGATGGCGCTCACGCCTGGAATCAGCATCATCACCGAGCGGATTTTTGAATCGCGCTTCATGCATGTGAGCGAGTTGGCCCGCCTCGGGGCGGATATCGAGATCGAGGGGCCGAGCGCCATCGTGAAGGGGGGCAAACCGCTAAGCGGCGCGCCGGTGATGGCGAGCGATCTGCGCGCCTCGGCGGCCCTGGTCATCGCCGGGCTGGCGGCCAAGGGTACGACCCAGGTGAATCGCGTCTATCATCTGGATCGCGGATATGACGACATGGACGGTAAATTGCGCAAGCTGGGCGCGCGCGTGCAACGGATCGAGGAATCATGACCAAACTCATCGCCGCACTAATGGTCTTGGGGGTAGTCTTTGTCGGCTACCTAGTTTTTCAGCAATGGGACAAGGCGCGGACGGAACATGACAACCAGCGGCGGATCGAGGCCGCAGCAAATGTTTCACCGGAAAGCCTCCCCGGCATGCCGTCGCAACTGGATCAAAGCTTCCGCGCCGCCAAGGAAAACGGGCCGGCGGCCTACCGCGCCTGGTTCAACACTTACGAGCGGCAACTCGCCGATCCGCGCAAGGCCTGGATCGAACTCGAACTCTGCGTGGCCCTCGCCCGCGAAAATCCGGCCGAGGCGAAACGGATTTTTGCCGGCGTAAAAGGGCGTCTGCCGCCAGCGTCGCCGGTCTGGCCCAAGATGAAGGAATTGGAAAAGACGTTTGAATGAGTCGAGGAGACAGTCTCCGGCCCGGCAAACCTTCCCTGGGTCGGCTTCGCTCTGGGCGCTCCAATAGAAAAGGGCGTCCTTGCGGACGCCCTTCGTGCTTCGAATTTCTTTTCGCTTACGCCGCGGCTTCGCCCACCTGGAAGCGGACGAACCGCCGGACGCTGATCTCGTCGCCGAGCAGTTTCTCCACCGACGCGATGTGTTCCTTCACGCTGATCTCGGAATTCTTCTTCACGAACCCCTGATCCACGAGGCAGTAGGTCTGGAAAAACTTGTCCAACATGCCAGCCAGGATTTTCTCCATCGCCTGCGCCGGTTTGCCCTTGAGGCGGTCGGATTGCGCGGCGATTTCGCGTTCCTTGGCGATGACCTCGGGCGCGACCTGCTCACGCGAGACCGCGTAGGGATGCCCCGCAGCAATTTGCAGGGTGATGTCCTTGACGAGTTGCTTGAACTCATCTTTGCCGGTGGTTTCGGCCTTGCCCGCGCCGACTTCAACGAGGACGCCGACCTTCGCGCCGGTGTGGATGTAGGCGGCGATAAGGCCGTGGCCACTGACTTCCATCCGGGCATTGCGGGCGATCTTGATGTTCTCGCCGATCTTGACCACGGCCGCTTCGCGCTCCGCGTCCAGGTTCACATTGGGATTGGCGGCAACCTTCCGGGCGATTTCATCGCTGAAGGCGCGGAAGGTGTCATTGCGCGCGACAAAGTCAGTTTCGCAATTCACTTCCACCAGAACGCCCGCTTTGCCGTCGGGCGCGATGTATTGGGCAATGAGGCCTTCCCGGGCATCACGCAATGATTTCTTCGCGGCGCTCGCGGCGCCGGACTTGCGCAAAATGTCCACGGCCTTGTCCATGTCGCCCCCGGCTTCGGTGAGCGCCTTCTTGCAATCCATCATGCCGGCGCTCGTCATCTCGCGGAGTTTGCCGACGTTGGCAGCAGTTATTTCAGCCATACTAAAAAGTTGATCGTTCGGAGTTGATTGTTGAGATACGAAAACCCGGCCGCTTGCGCTCAGGCTTGGACCGGCGCGGGGGCTTCCACCGGGGCGGCTTCCACGGGCACGGGCGCGGCGGCTTCGGTTTCCTCCTGCTTGCGGCGGGAGGCCCGGGATTCAAACTCCGCCTGGGCGCGGGTGATGACCTGGTTGACCGTGGCCAAAATCATGCGCACGGAGCGGATCGCGTCGTCGTTGGCGGCGATCGGATAATCCACCAGGTCGGGATCGCAGTTTGTGTCCGCGATGGCCACGATGGGGATTTTCAGCTTGCGCGCCTCGGCCACGGCATTGTGTTCGCGTTTCACGTCCACAACGAACATTGCGCCCGGCATCTTGTCCATCGTGCGGATGCCATCGAAATACTTGACCAACCGGCCTGCTTCGCGGCGGATGACGGCCTGCTCCTGTTTGACGTAATTGTTGATCGAGCCGTCGGCTTCCATCTTCTCGATTTCCCGCAGCCGGGCGATGGAGCGTTTGACCGTTTGATAATTCGTGAGGGTGCCGCCGAGCCAGCGCTCAGTGACAAAATACTGGCCGCATTCCTTCGCGGTTTCCTTGACCGCCTGCTGCGCTTGCTTTTTGGTGCCGACGAAGATGACCTTGCCGCCCTTGGTGACGGTCTTGGCGAGGAAGTCGCACGCGGTTTCCAACTGCGCGAGGGACTTGCTCAGGTCAATGATGTGAATGCCGTTGCGCGCGTCGAAGATGAAAGGCTTCATCTTGGGATTCCAACGCCGCGTTTGGTGTCCGAAATGGACGCCTGCTTCCAACAGTTCTTTAATACCGATGCTTAACACAATTTTCCTTTGGTTGAGACCCCGTTCCGCTTTTGGCGGAAGCAAGGCATCCCGCGGAACACGGGATTGATTTCGATGTTGTTCTGGCCACCCGCGCCCATCCGGACGCGGAAATTGAAGGCCGTTTTCCCCCGCCAGTCGCGCCAACGAAGGGGCGCTGAGACTAGCAAAGAAATGCCCACTGGCAATGCTTTATTTTGATGTCGTCCCGATTCCCTCCACAGGGGTGCTTCGGTGGCTGGTACAAAGCCGAAAAGGAAGAAAGACTTTTGATCAACCCGATAGTCAGGTATCATTGGCCCATGAAACCCATCATCTCGCTTTTCGTGTGCGTGTTTGTCGGCTTCGGAATTGGGTGGTATTTCGGAAATACCCGCCCGCCCTCAAAGTATCAGCAAGAAATACTGGGGCAGTATCAATGGATCAGGGATAATCTCCACATGACGGACACCGAGATGGCTGCGGCTGGTGCTAAAATGCCGCAGTATTTCGAGGACATGAAGCGGCAGGATGAGATGGCGGCGGTTTTTGCCTTGCGCGTTTTCAAGACGCTTGAAACCGGAGATACCGAGCGCGCCAAGACCACTTTGTTGAAGGCGGTCGGGAGTTACTATCGTCTTTATCACGATAGAGGTGGAGATACGAATTTTATGGCGAAAATCGAGGAGGCAGCCCGACAGCATCCAACAGTCGCCGCTGAGATTTCTAGGAAGATTGAGTGAAGAGGACGATGATCAAGCACCAAAGGATGGAAAGGTCAGGAGCTTGTCGAGGTATCTAGATCTCTGTCGTGTGGGGTGGTTGCGCAGAGCGTCCATTCAATCCAGTGTCAAGCCCGCCCTTCACGCTTCCACACCGGGCAATGTTTGTTTGCCAGCGCGGCCTGGGATGTTCTAGCCTCGTGGCATGGACTCCCCGGATACGGCCATTTCAGAAGTGTATCACGTCCAATCCTGGCTCTACCTTGGAGGCGCAGTGCTGGTGGGCTTGTTCAACCTCTGGATGATCGTGGACGCGATCCGGCGGCGCGAATGGATCTGGGTGGGCATCCTGCTGATTTTTCCCGGCATTTCGACGCTCTGGTATTTTTTCTACATGTTCCGCGATTCGCCGGCCACGCGCGGCTTTGAACTGCCCGGTGCGCAGAATCGCCGCCGCATCAAGGAGCTGCAGGCGCAGATACATCACCTCGACAAGCCGCACCATCACTCGCAGCTCGGGGACGTTTATTTCCAACAGGGCAAACTCGACAAGGCCGAGGCGTGTTATCGCGCTGCGTTGGAGCGCGACGGGCAGGATCTGGACACCCGCGCCCATCTCGGCCAATGCCTGCTCCGCCAGAAACGCGCCGCCGAGGCGAGGCCCTTGCTGGAAGGGGTGGTGCGCGAAAATCCGAAACACGACTATGGCCACACTACCATGGCGTTCGCGGAAACGCTCACGGCGCTGGGTGAAGCCGACAACGCCCTCGGCGTCTGGCAACACGTCACCGCCAACCACGCTTACCCGCGCGCAAAAGTTCAACTGGCAGAG
>JADLHS010000026.1 GCA_020848635.1 Limisphaerales bacterium | reverse complement strand
TCTTTTTTCAACCCGCCAATGCCGTCAATATTCTCATTCAAACTTCATCCACCGGCATCCTCGCGGTCGGCATGACCTTCGTGTTGCTGACGGCCGGCGTGGATCTGTCGGTGGGCTCGATCATGTTCGTTACGGCGGCCGTGGGCGGGAAGCTGATTCTCGGCGGTTGGTCCCTGCCTGCGGTTTTGTTGGTGATGTTGGGGATCGGCGTGTTGTACGGTGCCTTGAACGCGCTCTTCATCACCCGGCTGGCAATTCTGGCGTTCATCGTCACCCTGGCAACGCGCTATTTCGGACGGGGGCTTGGCCTCCACATCACGGAAACGCGAGCGATGAACCTGCCGGAGGCTTTTTACCAACTGGGCGCCGCGCGGATTATCGGCGTGCCGTTGCCCGTGTTGATTTTCGGCGCTGTAGTGCTGGCGGCGCATGTCACGCTGACCCGCACCCCGTTCGGCCGGCAGATTTACGCGGTGGGCGCCGATGTGGAAGCCGCGCGCAAAGCAGGGATCAACACCCGCACGGTGTTGTTTGCGGTGTATGTCATTTGCGGCTTTTGCGCGGCGGTAGCAGGGATCGTGTCCCTGTCGCAAGCCCCCACCGTCTCCCCCGGTTTCGGCAACAATCGTGAGTTCATGGCCATCGCAGCGGCCGTGCTGGGCGGGACGAGTTTGTTTGGCGGCCGCGGCACAGTGTTGCCGGGTACAGTGCTCGGTGCAGTGCTGATCCAGACCATCGAGAACGGCCTGAACATTCTCAATGTGAACCCGTATCTCTACCCGCTCATCACCAGCGGCGTGATCTTTGTGGCGGTGCTGCTGGACGCCGTTCGCAGCCGGGTGCTTGCCCGCGTGAACCGCCGTCGGATTTTCGTCGAGCCGGAGGCTGCCTGAACCATGCTCACCGAGACTTTGCTTTGCTACGGCCAACCAAACCGACCTGCCGACCTGATTCCACTCCGGGCCGGGCCGCTGACGATGCTTTACGATCCGACGAGCGGCATGGTGCGGCGAATCAAACTCGGCGAAATCGAAGTGCTGCGGGGCATCTACGTGGCGGTGCGGGATCGAAATTGGGGAACCGTCCCCGCAACCATTCGCGAACGAAGTCGCCAAGTCGCCTCGGATTCATTTCATGTGGAATTCGAATGCGAACATCGGCAGGGTGATATTCACTTCGTCTGGCAGGGACTCATTGCCGGTGATGCGGACGGAACGCTCCGATATGAATTAAACGGCGAAGCCAGGACGACGTTCTCCCGTAATCGCATCGGCTTCTGCGTGCTGCATCCCATTCGTGAGTGCGCTGGAATGCCCGCTAAACAAATCCGCATTGATGGGACCGAAGTCGCGAGTCGATTTCCCGACTTGATTGAGCCGCAGATTTTCGGGCGGAGCAGTTTTCGCGAACTTCGCGGCATTGCCCACGCCATTGCCCCGGAGATTTGGGCCCAGGTTGATTTCGAGGGCGACACGTTCGAGATGGAAGATCAGCGCAACTGGACGGATGCCAGTTTCAAGACCTATTGCACACCGCTAGCCTTGCCTTTTCCAGTCGAGGTCCAGGCCGGCAGCACCATTCGACAGATGGTGACCCTGAAGCTAGTCAGCGATGGAGCTAGACCTCAGCCCGCTCCCATTGTGGTCACCTCTGAAGAGCCGGCGACAATCCATCTGACGGTCCCCGATTCCCCTGCTGGTCGGATGCCGGCCATCGGTCTGGGTGTTGCGAGCCATGGCGAACCTCTCGGGGATCAGGAGATTTGCAATTTCAGGCAACTTCGGTTGGCGCACCTCCGCGTGGATGTGCGACTCGCTGCAAGTCAATCCGTGGCCCCGCTCCGGCGTGCTGCGCGCGAAGCAGAGCGATTGATCGTGCCATTGGAACTGGCCTTGCACCTGCCGCGCGAAGGTGAAATTGACCCGGAAGAGGTATTGCAGTTTTTGAAGCAACAAAGCACGCCGGTGGTGCGAATTCTGGCGCTGCGCGAAGGCGAGCCGGCAACCTCAATTGCGACCTTGGCGTGTGTGCAAAAACATTTCGGCGTCCTCGGCGTTCCCATCGGCACCGGCAGCGACTGCAATTTCTGCGAATTGAACCGCGAGCACGCACTCGGACGACTGGCGTTGCAGCATTCAGATTTTGCTTTTTGGTCCATCAATCCCCAGGTTCACGCCACGGATCATCTTTCCCTCATGGAATCCTTGGAAGCGCAAACTGCGACCGTAGTTGCGGCACGGGCTTTCGCCTCCGGCCGGCCGCTGGTGATCTCGCCGGTAACCTTGAAACCACGATTCAATCCGGTGGCCACTGGGAACGAACCTCCGCCGGCTCCGGGCCAGTTGCCGCCCCAGGTTGATCCGCGTCAACTCAGCCATTTTGCGGCGGCCTGGACGCTGGGCAGCATCGCGATGTTGTCCGCCGCCGCTGCTAACAGCATCACCTATTACGAAACAACCGGCTGGCGTGGGGTGCAGGAATGTGCCTCCGGCTCTCCGCTTCCAGCGAGATTTCCGTCCAGTCCGGGCGCCTTGTTCCCGGTGTATCAGGCCTTCTCAAAAGTGGCGGGCTTTGATCAGGTCGCCGTTGTGCCCACTAAGTTGCCGGAGGAAGTTTCTGTGCTGGCGCTGTTTTCAGCGTCGCGGTTGAAAAGGATGGTGCTGACGAATCTCACCGGCAGTCCGCAGAAAATCCAGTTTGTGGCCCCAAGGGCCCTGGCGCGAAGTGTCCTGTTGAAGTCTTATGAAGTGGCGCATGTGGATATTTGAGCTCGGAAGCCAAATAGGGATGTTCCGAACTGCAATGTCTGCTATTATTTCAACGATCCAATGAAAAACGGAAAACACAAGACATCAACCGCCAACCGCCAGGCATTTGCCGGATTGCTTTCGGTTTGCCGGCGGCTGCGTTTCGAACCCCACGACATTGCGCGCCAGTTGGACGCGCGCGGCCATTACGAGTTGTCGCTGGACAAGGAGTTTCCCTTCAACGTGCGGCTGTTTCATTTCAGTCCCAAACATTACACGCCGATTTGGAACTGGCACGAGCGTCTGGAATTGACCATGCCGCTGGATGGTCCGTTGCGCATGCGTATGGGAGACCAACGCGTCGAGCTCGCCGCGGGCGATCTGCTGGTGGTGGACAATCTCAAGCTGCACAACGTGGAAGATTCTCCCGGACTGAATACCCGGGCGATCGTGATGAGCTTTATGCCGGAATTTGTTTATGCCCCCGGTTCGCCGGCGTGCGACTACACCTTCCTGCTGCCGTTCTACACCAAGCGCGATGGCCACGCCCATATTCTGCGTGCCACTGATGAACTGGCGGTTCCCGTGTACCGGGCCGTTTCCGAATTATTGCAGCGTTATTTTCGTTCGGGCGAAACCCATTTTCAATCTGGTTGCAAAGCCAGCTTCCTGGAAATTCTCTATCACATGGCGCGGCGTTTCCAGGAAGCGGAGGTGTTGCGCTCCGAGTTTGTGCAGCGCCGCCAGCAGGCGGAGCGACTGGCCCGGCTCTTTGAGTACGTTCGGATCAACTACGCTGAGCGGATCACTGTCGAGCAGGCAATGAAACTCGTCCACATGAGCCAGTCGCAATTCATGAAGGTCTTCAAGAAGGTTTCTGGAATGACTTTTGTGGCACACGTTACGCGCGTTCGCATCAATCAGTCGCTGCGGCTGCTCCGGGAAACCGACCTCACCATCGCTGAAATCGCGGCGCGAACCGGATTTCCAGATCAAAGCTACTTCGACCGGAGGTTCAAGCAGGCATTTGGTAAATCGCCGCGCCAGTATCGCGCGGAACTGACGCAGAAGGCAAATCCAGTGTTGGTGTTGACCTGACGTAAACAGCACTGCCCGCCTCTGCGGTGGCGGGACGGGCGGATTTGTGGGAACAGAGCTGCTGACCCTTGCCCGGAACCTTAGCGAATCAGCTTGCTGCCAGTTCTCTCCGAGAACTTGGTGGACAGATACATCCTGAGAGTTTGGCTCGGATTCAGCATCGCCAACCACTCCATTTTTCCACAGGATCAAAAAACGCGTTGTGTGGGTTGCCGCACCAGGCAGATTGTCACGGTGAGCCGCCGTGAATTCATCGCCGCACTGACCTGGCAGGTTGCTGGCCTGGGTCTGGTGACGCTCCGTCTGGCCCAGGCTGCGGAAGCGTCGCACCCAGAGATGTTGCCCCGCACCCGGCAGATCACATTCGGGCCACGTTTTCATTGGTTCGGTTACTACGACAAACTTCAATTCTCCGCCGACAATCGTTTTGTACTCGGTAATGAGGTGGATTTCGAGGGGCGCTCCCCCACTGCGGAAGATCGGATTCGCGTCGGCATTGTGGATTTGCAGACGGTGATCGCTGGAACGAACTCGGTTCGACGCGTGCGTGGAACTGGCAGCAGGGTTGCATGCTGCAATGGCTGCCCGGCAGCGACCGCGAAGTGATCTGGAATGATCGTGAAGGCGAAGAGTTCGTCGCGAGAATTCTTGATGTGAAGTCGCGCAAGCTCCGGACGCTGCCGCATCCGATCTACACGATCAGTCCGGATGGCGGCACAGCCATCGCGCCAGATTTCCGACGGCTGAATGATTGCCGCCCCGGCTACGGCTACGCCGGCTTGCCGGATCCAAACCGAGACGTCAGTGCTCCCGAAAACGCCGGCATTTGGCGGATGGACCTGAAAACGGGAAAGCAGAAATTGCTTTTCAGTTTTGCCGACGCAATGAAAGTGCCTTTCGCCGGGCGCAAGGAGTCTGTGTTTCTGTCCGGCGCGAAGCACTGGTTCAATCACCTGTTGTTCAATCCGGACGGCACCCGATTTTTCTTCCTGCACCGCTGGCGCAATCCGGATCAGCCGCCGCCGGGATTTCACACGCGGGCGTTCACCTGCGATCGCGATGGAAAGAACTGGTATTGCCTCGATCCGCACGGCGCGACGTCGCATTTCATCTGGCGCGACCCGCTCCACATCATGGCCTGGGCCTGGCAGCCGTCACACGCCGAGAGATTCCACCTCTTCAAGGATCTCAGCGGCGAAGTACAGGCAGTCGATCCGGAGGACATGACGGTCAACGGCCATTATAGAGGGTGTTGCGAAAGTTTTTGCAACCATCACTGGGGTAGTCGCATGCGACCCAAATTGCGGTTCTGCGCTGTTTTCGGTGAAATCAAAATTGGGGGAAGCGGAGTTTGCCGGCGGTGAAGTAGAGCATGGTGATCAGGTTCGTGGTGGAGCGGTAGCCGCGCGCTTTGCGTTTGGTGGCACTGAAGACACTGTTGAGCCCTTCCATGAAGGCATTGGTCACACCCCACTTCCTGTGCGCCAAGATTCCCGCCAGATGTTTCTCCACCATCTCCACCATCTCCACCATCTCCGCCACCTTGACCATGGAACGCAGCAGATTTTTCGGCTGCTTGCTCGCCACCCAGCGCACCCAGCGACACCACACCCGAAAGCGTTGCCGGGCCACGCCAGCCGTCGGACTCTTGTAAGTATCCTGTAGCACCAGCCGCATCTGATACGCCTTGGCGGTGCGTAAACTTTTCTGGTCAATCCCGGCCAGTCGCGCCGCTTCCTGCTCCGTCAGGTTTTCCGGGTTCTTGCGCCACAACCACTGGCTTTTGTGCAGCGCCTCCCACACGCCCGCACCGCCTAAACGCACTTCGGCTCGCCGCACTTGATCCACCGCCTTGTTCACATTCAGGATCACATGGAACTTGTCGAACACCACCTGCGCATTCCGGCAGGTTTCCTGCACTCCCTTCTGATACGCCGGACTCATGTCCATGCTCGCCTGCGTGATCGCGTGCCGATGGCCATTGTGTTTCTCCAGCGCTTCGACGAATTGCAACCACACGGCGTGCTCCTTGCCTTCCGTGGCAAAGAGCACCCGTTTGCGCACCAGATCGGCAAAGACGCTCACATAGTCGTGCCCCTTGCAGATGCTCAGCTCGTCCACGCCGACACAACACACGTTGCTGAAATCCGCCTCGGCATAGGCCGCGTCCACCTGCCGGAAGAGCATCCGCCACAGGCGCGTGTCCGTCTCGCCGACCAGTTCAGCCACTTTGCTCATGGGCATCTCGCGCATGAGCAACAGAGCGAAGGCTTCAAACTCCTTGGTGAAATGCATGCTCAATCCCTCCCACGGCGGACGCACCCCGAAAACATGACCACAGGAACGACACTTGCCGCGTGGCAACCGGCAGGTGACTTCACAGCGGTGTTGGAACACATTGAGATGCCGCCAAGTCAGCACCTCCGTATGGTCGTAACAAAAGACCAGGCTGGTATCCTGGGGACAGCGGATCGATTCCCACAACCGCGCCGTCTCCCGAATCTCCAGAAAGACCGTACCGCTCTGCTGGTCAAAACGGCTCTCCACCACTTCCCAGTTCAATCCCAATCCCAACAACTCGTGAAACAGTTTTTCTGCTGTCATCCCCGCAGCCTGCCCACTGCCAACTGCTATTCCCCCGAAAACAGCGTGGAACCAGCGTAAGTTTTTGCAACCATCACTGGGGTAGTCACATGCGACCCAAATTGCGGGGTTTAGCATTGACGCTGACGAGTTAGATTTCCTGCGGCAGGCTGGGGACATGAATTCCGATCTTCCGGCGACCGGCACGGCGGCCTTGCTTGAACTCCTGAACCCGTGCGTGCCCGACGATTTCATCAACGAATGCTGGCCGCATGGCCATACCGGTGGGCGGCGGCGGATCGGGCGGCAAGTTTGTCCCGGCGAAAGGCTGGGCGAGTCTGGCCCAGCCGGTGAAGCCGGCGGTGATTGCTTACGAGTCGCGCGGCGGGGCTGGGCGCAAAATCGAACTCTTTCACTTCGATGATGGTAGCCTCAAGACGGAACTTTACATGCGGCGGATTCAGGAAAAGCAAGGCCCACCGTGGCATCTGGCCCGGAACATCGGCCCGGACTACATCACGCAGCTAACGGCGGAACGCTTGGTGGAAAAGCGGAATCATCGGGGCGTGCCCGAACAAGTCTGGATCATCGGGCGGCAAGAGAATCACTTGGGCGATTGCGAGAAGATGCAACTGGTTCAAGGTTACTTGATGGGCAGCGATTTGAAAAAGAAGGCCCAGCCGGCCACGGATACGGCGCAGGATGCCCACGAACCCCGGCAATCAAAGTTTGGCGGACTCCCCTTCCCCACGCCCGGCGGATGGCTTCACGGTTGGAAGTGATTTCCGACTCTGCCCTAATGTGGTTTCCCCATCAGCGCGGAAGAAATCCACAAAACAAAAGCTAACGCAAAAAGCAGTAATGCCACCAAGAGCAGGATGACTGTAAACAGCACCGGCCTTCTGACGTGTGGATTCTTCAAGTTTTTCGTCTTCCTTGACGTGGGCAAACGTCCCTGAAAAAGAGGGAAGTGTGTGTGATATTGTGTGTGGTTTGCTTCCAAAACAGCCTTAATACTCACAAAACCATTGATGCTATTGAGTTGGTAGCGCGTACGGGAATCGAACCCGTCTTTCAGCCTTGAGAGGGCCGTGTCCTAACCGATAGACGAACACGCCAGCCTGCGAAGATGCTATTCGACGCGGGTTGCTTGTAAACGAGAAATTACTTCTTGCGCCCGGCCCAGCCCCCGCCTAGACTGCTCGCTCTTTTGAAAAGAACCAGAATTTATGCGACGCCCTAAAGGTATCAAAACGAAAAAATCGGTGGCCAAGCGATTTAAGATCACGGCTCGCGGCAAGGTCCTGCGCAATCAGGCCGGGCGCCGCCACCTCTGCCAGAGCAAGAGCGCCAAACGCCGCCGTGGTCTGCGTGGCTCGGTTGTGGTTCACGAAACCGATGTATATCGGATCAAGCAGAACCTTCCCTTCAGCCATTAAGCAACCTCCCCCCGCTCCGCACCTGAAATCATATTATGCGAGTAACCAACGCGCCCGCCTCCCGAAAACGCCGCAACCGCATGCTGCAAGCGGCAAAGGGCTTCCGCCTCAAACGCTCGAAACTCTACCGCTACGCATCAGATGCGGTGGACCACGGTCGGCAGTACGCCTATCGCGACCGCCGTGTCAAAAAACGCACGTTTCGCTACCTCTGGCAGGCCCGCATCAACGCCGCCGCCCGCGAAGCCGGCATTACCTACAGTCGCCTCATTGAAGGCTTGAAGGCCGCCAAGTGCGAACTCGACCGCAAGATCATCTCCGACCTCGCCGCGACGGACGCGGCTGCGTTTATCGAAATCGTGAATGTAGCTCAGGCCGCCCTGAAGAACAAACCTGCAGCAACTTTGAGCAAGGCGTAATTGGATCCGTCAACCAAACTTAGCGGGCGATCAGCAATGGTCGCCCGCTTTCTTTGTAATGCGGACTAACTGGCTGGCTGGTGGAATTGGCAAGCCAGCATTCTGTAAGCTATGCTGGACGACGCGTCGCCGCCCAAACGCGCAACCATGGCTTACCAACCTGCGTTGCGTGACGTTGCTTGGTTTTTCTTTGTGTTCTTTGAGTTCGCTCGTGGATAACCTCTAAACATCATGGCTGGATTTCTTGACGACATCGAACCGCTAAAACAAGCCGCACTCGCGGAACTCAATACCGCCCCCGACCTCGCCGCGCTTGATCATGCCAAAGGCATGTGGCTTGGGCCGAACGGTAAGTTTACCGCATTGATGAAACAACTCGGCTCGCTGTCCAAAGCGGAAAAACCAACCGCGGGCAGACTTATCAACACTGCCAAGGTCGAACTCGAGATTGCGCTGGTCGGCCGCCGGGAAGAACTGGAACTTGCCGCCGTCTTACCCAAGGAGTCAACTGACTTTACGCTCCCGGGACGAGGGCGCACCCTCGGCAAGTTGCATCCGCTCACTCAAGTCACCGAAGATATCATACGCGCCTTTCGCAAGATTGGCTTTGCCGTCGCTGATGGGCCGGAGATTGAGGACGAGTATCATTGTTTTGACGCCCTCAACACGCCCGCCGACCATCCCGCGCGGGATGCCCAAGACACTTTCTACTTGCACACTCAAACCGCAACGGGTCTCAAACCTGCCGGCTTGAGACTCTTGCGCACTCACACCAGTTCGGTCCAAATTCGGGTGATGAAATCGCAGCCGCCACCCGTGCGCATCATTGTCCCGGGCCGCGTCTACCGCCGCGACAATGCCGATGCCACGCACAATCCGACTTTCCATCAGATCGAGGGCCTATACGTGGACAAGGGCGTGACCGTCGGCGACCTCAAAGGTACGGTCGAATTCGTTTTCAAAGAATTGATGGGAGGTGACGTAAAGATTCGTTTTCGTCCACACTATTTCAGCTACACCGAACCGAGCTACGAAATTGATTTTGCCAACGCACTCGTCAAGAAGATGGGCAAAGACTGGCTGGAAATTGCCGGCTGCGGCATGGTGCATCCGCAGGTCTTCGAAAACGTCGGGTATGATCCCGCAATCTGGACCGGGTGGGCGTTCGGCTTTGGGATTGAGCGTATCGCCATGCTCCGATATGGCATCGACGACATTCGGCTCTTCTACGAAAACGACGTACGGTTCTTGAAACAGTTTTAGCCTTTTGAAGTGGTGCCAGAGGCAGGAATTGAACCTGCGACCAAAGGCTTATGAGTCCTCTGCTCTACCCCTGAGCTACTCTGGCATAACCAATTTTATTTCACTTGTTTGCAACTACACCGAGCATCGCGCATAGCTGGACTTGTCACCCGGTAACGTAACCCCATGATTCGGAAATGGTCTCATCCACGCCAAATTCCCCGGCCAAACCAGCCCCGACGGTCTTCAGCAAACTCGGTCAAAACCTCTGCCGACTCGCATCGAAGGGCGGATATTACGGATTGATCAAGCGTACTGACAAGTAGTTTCGCCCATCCCCAATCCTTAGCGACTTGATTGACTACGGTTGGCGGCGGGCGAGGAAATCGGTCGGGTGATAATTGAGGGAACGCCCCCAGTCATCTGGCGCGGCAACCGGCGGTTTTTTTTGGTTCTCGAACGTTTTCGGTGAAGAAAGGATTTGGCAGGCTTTGAGGATATGACACCGGAGAAATTATTTGCCGAACTGTTGGGGCTGGGACTGAAGTGGCGTGTGACCGAGTGCGTGTTTGACAAAGACCGTAGCCAGGTGGATCTGCAACTGGAACACACCGACGAAGTCTGGAAGCTGGAACGCTGTCCCCAGTGTGGCGCGGAAGCCAAAGGCTACGACCGCACCGAGCCGTTGCGCTGGCGGCATCTCAACGTGATGCAATACCGCTGCGAGATTGTCGCCCGGCTGCCGCGTGGGCGTTGCCCCAAATGTAATCACACCTGGCGGGTGCGTCCGCCGTGGGAAGGCAAGGCGGGCGGCTTCAGCAAGGAGTTTGAAGCTTTTGCCCTGTTGCTGCTGCGCGAGATGGCGGTGGCACGGGCGGCGCAGACGCTGGGCGAAACTGCGCCCCGCCTCTGGCGGCTCTTGCACAAGCACGTGGACGCGGCCTATGCCGAGGCGGACTTCTCCCACGTCAGCTGCGTGGGCGTGGATGAGATGTCGGTGCGCAAAGGGCACAAATATATCAGTGTCTTTGCCGATCTGATCAAGAAGCGGGTTCTCTTTGCCGCGGAGGATCGGGACGCGGGCGTTTTTCCGCAATTTATCGAGGCGTTGGAGGCGCACAACGGCCCTCGGCACGCGCTGACGGAAGTTTCGATGGACTTGAGTCCGGCGTATCTCAAGGGCGTGCGGGAGACCTGCCGGAACGCGACGGTGGTGCATGACAAATATCATGGGATCGCCAACCTGGTCCTGGCGACGGAGAAGGTGCGGCGGCGCGAACAAAAGCAGCGCCCGGAGTTGAAGGACTCGCGGTGGCTGTTGCGCAAGAACCCGGAGAATCTCAACGAGGAACAGGCGGCGGAACTGGCGGTGCTGACGCAAAGCAATCTGGCGAGCGTGAAGGCGTATCAGATGCGCCTGGCCTTTCAGGATGCGTATCGGCTGCCGAGCGCGAACGCGGCCCGGCGGCGACTGGCAGCGTGGTGTCGCTGGGTGCGGATGGGACGGCAGAAGTTTGGGGCGTTGTTTACGGAGATGGAAAAGTTCGCCGCGTCCGTCGAGCGGCACTTGGACGGAATCCTCGCGCACTGGCGGCACGGGTTGACCCACGCCTTCATGGAAGGATTGAACAGCGTCTTTAGCGCCGTCAAACGAAGAGCGCGCGGCTTCCGCAGCTTTGAATATCTCCGCACCATGCTCTACTTGGTGGCAGGCAAACTCCGACTCCCAGCCATTTAGCTACCCACCGAAAACGTTCCAGAACCTTTTTTTTAGACTCGTCTCTGGAGCGGCCTTTTTTCGTGGCGCGGCAGCCCGACAGGCCTGTTTCAGGGCGCGCCGCTTCGTTCGCGGTGGTGTTTTTGCGCCCCGCGCCTTTACGGAAGAAATGGTTCGCGGACCGCTTTTTCAACCAGACCCGCTCGCCAGAACGGGATTCAGCGCCCGGCAGCGGGGCAGCAATTCGGTCAGCAACCCGCGCCACCGCGCCACCACGCCACCCAGCCGGCCGGCGCATACAGGCACGCCTTCAGTCCCCGCGCGTGCCGCTTCAACTCCACCGGGATCAACAGCAGATGCCGCAACCGCGTCCGCATTAGCTTGGGACTTCCCGTTTCCGGCAGGTGCAGCAGCTTGAGCGCTTGCAGGACATTCCAAGCCAACACGGCCAGCGTGTAGAAACTCCGGTTCGCATTCAGGTTCGCACAGGGCGGATGGTGCAAATCCAGATCGCTCAACAATTCGCTCAACACCCGTTCCTTGTCTCCCTTCAACCGGTGCCGTTCAAAAGCCAGTTGGGCCGATCCGTCCTGCTCGTTTGCCGTCAGGAAGGCGTAACGCCAGAACATCTACCCGGCGGGACGATGCCGCACCACCGCGAAGCGCTGCGGACTTTGGCATCCGGCGGGCTGGTGGCGGAACCACGCATACTGCGCCGTGTGTTCACTCCCGTCGCGCCACTTCACCTCTCCACGGGCGACCACGCCAGTTCCGGCAGTTCCGCCGCCTTCTTTTCCAGCGGCCCGGTCCACTTGTTGTAGCTCACGCTCCAGGCACCGAAGTGCTGCGCGATGGTTTCAAGATCCTTGCCCGCGCGCCCATCTGTCGGAACTCCGGGTGTGTGACCGCTGAGTAACCCGAAACCCAAAGGCAAGCTGGACGGGCGCTTGGCGCGGCGTAATGTAGCCACACAGATACATTTGCCATGAACTCAAACCTCGACGCCCTCCGCCAGCAACAACAAGGCCTCCTCCAACAACTGCAAGCCATCGCCCCCCTCCGCCGCGGCTCCTTGAGCCAGCAGTTCTTCAAGTCTCCCGGCCGCTCCGCCACCCGCCGCGGCCCTATTATGTGCTCCAGGGATTCTTCCGCGGGAAAAAGTTTTCCGAGCGCGTCCCTCGGGACCAGGCCGCCCAGGTCCGGCAAGACGTGGACAACTACCGCCGTTTCCAATCCCTGGCCGAAAACTACGTCACCGTCAGCGACCAGCTCACCCGCCTGCAGGACCAGCGCCCAGACAGTAAAAAAACTCCAACCCCAGGAGATCGCCACCGCCCAGTTTCAGGAAACCACCGCCTTCCTGAACGTCGTCCGGCACGACCTAGCCCGCCCCGGGGTCGCCAATCTGGAGGCCGTCGAGTTGGGCTTGCGGGCGGCTCTCTTCAAGGATGGGCGGGCGTTGCTCGAAGCGTTATAAAACCAACCCGATCTGCGCGTGCCCGACGACGCCAGCCAGACCGGGGAAAAATACCATCCCGACCGGGCCAACGATCTCCATACGCTCTTTGGGGTCATTCGCCTGCGCCGCCACTATTACTATGACCTGCAGAGCCAGACCGGGCGCTTCCCGCTCGACCAGGCCCTGGGACTGGTCCAGAGTTTCTCGCCTGCCCCGTTCAGATTATGCCCCCGGGCTGCCGCCAAGGAAGGCTATGAGTCGGCCAGCGAGGATCTCCTGGCCCAAGCCGGCGTCATCATGGAAGGCCGCCAGATCCAGCGGCTGGTCAACCGCGTGGCCCCGGCAGTGGCCGCGCAGTTGGAAGCGGGTGCGCCCGCCGGCGCCGATCCCATCCCCATCCTCTGCGCGGAAGTGGATGGCACGGGCGTGCCGATGGGGGCCGATGAACTGGCGGGACGGCCTGGCAAACAAGAGGACGGCTCGGCCAAAACCCGCGAACTCAAACTGGGTGCTATTTCACCCAGACCCAGACTGACGAGGAGGGCCTGGCGGTGCGCGACCATCAATCAACGACCTATGTGGGCGGCTTCGAAGCGACACCGGACTTTGGCATCCGGCTCCGGGCCGACGCCCGGCGGCGCGGGCTGGGCCGGGCGGCGAAAGTGGTTTTCATCGGCGACGGCACGGCGTGGATTTGGGAACTGGAGCGCGGAAACTTCCCCCGGGCCATCTTGATCCTGGACCTTTACCACGCGCTGGACCGGCTGCATGAATTGTGCGACGGCCTCTACGGGAAGGACACGCCGTGGGCCGGGCGGATGAAGCTGACCTGGACGGCGCTGCTCAAGGCCGACCAGGTGCGCGAGGTGATCGCGGCGGCGAGGCGGCGGCGAGAGGATTTGGGCCGGCCACCGGAGGATGAACTCGCCAAACAGATCGCCTACTTTGGGCGCGGGCCTGAAACTAGCCGAACAGAGTTGAAAAACCGGAGGCGGAGCTGCCAGAAGAGACAGCGTCCAGAGAATAGCGCTGTCAGTCGCTTGCAAACGGCCAACTTGGTCCCGCCGTCGGTTGATCAGAAGTCATTCTCCCAGCCGTCCGGACGTCTGCCGCTATCACCTGATCCAACACCTCGGCCTAAGTCCGACGGGCTGCTAGGTGCGAGTAAAGATAAGTCGGAATCTGGGGATCACACACGGGTAAGCGCGATAGGCCGGAAACCTGATTGGTGGCCCGTAGGTTTGATAGCTTTCATAAAACCGGTGCGTATTCCGACGCAAATCGGACACCCGTTACGATTCAAGTCGGACAGGCAATACGATTCATATCGGACACCTGTTACGATTGAGATCGGACAGGGATTCCGAAGT
>JADLHS010000025.1 GCA_020848635.1 Limisphaerales bacterium | reverse complement strand
GCCGATCAAAGTGCAAACCCTGCCGACCGGAAAACTTGTACGCCCCATGGCTCGTGCCGATGGCCACGGCAAGACTGTCGCACCCGGTGCGCTGGACGAATTCCTCGGCCTGCGCCGGGTCGGTCAGGATGGCTTCCTTGGCATCCACGCTCATCTCATCCTCGACGCCCTGCAACAACCCGAGTTCGGCTTCCACGGCGATTCCGCGCGCGTGCGCCTGCTCCACGACGCGCCGGGTGATCGCCACGTTTTCCGCGAACGGATGATGCGACGCATCAATCATCACCGAGTTGTAATCGCCCGAGGCAATCGCGTCCGTGCAGCTTGCCTCATCGCCGTGATCGTGATGGCAGGCAAAGACCACGCTGGGATAAACTTCCTCCGCCGCCTTCAACATCGCCGCCAGCATCCGGGGATGCGCATAACTCCGCATCACGCGGGTGAATTGGACGATGACCGGCGCCTTGGCCCGCTCCGCTCCGCGAAACAAGCCGTGGACCTGTTCCATGTTGGAGACATTGAAAGCGCCCAGCGCATGGCGGCCATAAGCCGCCCGCAGAAGATCAATAGTGGCAAGGCGCATTCGGTCTTTCGCTGTTCACGTTAGTGGAATTTAGTCTGCGGACAGCACGCGCCGGTGACAAGACCATTCAGCCAGACCGCAACCAAAGGACCGCGACCGGTCCCCGGCCGCAGCGGGTGACAATTAGAAGGAGCGTCAGATATCCCGGACCACACTACGCTTTCGTCTATGCTGCGGTCGCGAGACCACCCTCGCTCCTAAGAACATGGAAACGTGCGGATCGAAGCGGGACACGCGGTATCCCAAGTCATTCATAAGCGGTCTCGGAAGCACCGCGCCTACCCCCTTTGGCCGCCAAAAAGTCAGCCAGTGTAAGCTTCAGCGACGCGCGTGAATGAATTCAGACGGCTCGGTAGCCTCGCCGCGTAAAGACCTGAACTGGCTGCGCCCCGGGGGCCCGGTTCTACACAACTCGCAAACACCTCAGCGCTGCCTCAAAATCAGCCGGCCAGGGGGCCGTGAAATGCACCGGCTTTCCGGTGCGCGGATGGGTGAATCCCAGTTGGTGGGAATGCAGTAGAACCCGCGGGGCTTCGTAGCGGGTCACCGCTGCGAGTCGCTGGGTCTGACGTGGACCATAGGTGAGGTCGCCCGCGACCGGGAAGCCGAGGTGCTGGAAGTGAACCCGAATCTGATGCGTCCGACCGGTGTAGAGTTGAGCCTCGACCAGCGTGGCCTCCCAGAGCCGTTCAATGACGCGGTAGCCGGTGTGGGCGGTCCGGCCCGTACTTTCGTCGCGCACGGCCATGCGTTTGCGATGCGTCGGATGCCGCGCGATGGCGGCGCGGATATTGCCCGCCTCCCGCGGCAGCACGCCGCAGAGGAGGGCGAGGTAGCGCTTCTCCACCGTTCGCCCGGCAAATTGCTGCGAGAGCGCGACATGGGTTTCGTCGTTCTTGGCGACGACCAGGCAACCACTGGTTTCCTTGTCCAGCCGATGGACGATGCCCGGGCGGGCCACGCCGCCGATACCGCTGAGTCCGCCGGCGCAATGATGGAGCAGCGCGTTGACGAGGGTGTGCTCCTCGTTCCCGGCGGCGGGATGGACCACCAACCCGGCCGGCTTGTTCAACACGAGCAGAGTTTCGTCCTCAAACAGCACCTCGAGCGGGATGGCCTCCGGTCGCGCTTCCGCGGCTCGGGCTTCGGGCCAGACGACACGCACGATTTCCCCGGCGCGCGGCGTATGCGTGGGCTTGGTGGGTTGACCGTTGACGGTGATATGGCCCTGTTCGATCAGCCGCTGAATAGCGCCGCGCGACGTTGCGGGCCATTGCTGGCGGAGAAAGGTATCGAGTCGCTCCCCGGGATGGGAGTGTTCGATCGTCAGGATTTCAGCACGGAGCGGCATTGGACAAGCCTTCAGGATTCGGCCATCGCCGGTTGCCGCCACGAAACCCTGAAGCCTGTTTTCATTCAGGGTTCGGCGTTTTGGAACCCGCCGTTTCCGCCGGCTTCGCCGCGGATTCCCCTCTCCACGTCACCCAAAAAACCAGCGCCACGCCGATGCAGATGCCGCTATCAGCGATGTTGAAGGCGGGGAACCCGATCTCGTCGCCACCCGGGCGCTTGAGATAAAAGTAGATGAAGTCAATCACCTGATGCCGGCTGGGCAGGAGGCGGTCGGTCAGGTTTCCCGCGATGCCCCCGAGGATCATGCCGAACGCGAGCTGGCCGAGCCGGGTGCGCGTATCAAAATGATTGCGCGCCAGAAAGAGCACCACGAGGGCCAAGAGCGCCACGATGGCGAGGAGTTCGTTATTGCCCCGGAACATGCTCCACGCCGCGCCAGTGTTGCCCCAATGAACGAACTTGAAAAAACCGTCAACGATCACGCGTTCCTGGCCTTGGCCGAGAAATTGCAGCACGATGTACTTGGTCAATTGATCCAAGGTAAACACCATGGCCGCCATGACCGCGATACGGCGGTTCGGCGTGCGTAGAAGAGTTCGGGCCAAACGCATGACAGCAGTGGGTAGTAGTTAGCGGTTTACGCCCCACAAAACAAATTCTTTCCGTTCCCGCGGCGCCGGCGCGGAAATGGACCATCAGCGATGACGTCTTCGTTGTTGGCCGGCTTGCTTCCCGTCGCTCGGCGGCTTTGGTTTAAGGGAACTTCCCTCACCCCTGCTTCCGCTTGAACGCCATATAGTAAAGCACCGGCACGGCCATGCGGCTGATGAGGAGCGACGCCACTTCGCCCGCCATGAGTGAAATCGCGAGCCCTTGGAAAATCGGGTCGGCGAGAATCACGCTGGCGCCCACGACAACGGCCAGCGCGGTCAGCAGCATCGGACGGAAGCGCACGGCGCCAGCGTCCACGACAGCTTCCGCCAGTGGCATGCCTTCCCGCAACCGTTGCTCGATGAAGTCCACGAGGATGATCGAGTTGCGTACCACGATCCCCGCGCCGGCCATGAATCCGATCATCGAAGTGGCCGTGAAGAATGCCCCCAGCGCGCCGTGCGCCGGCATGATGCCCACGAGTGAAAACGGAATGGCCATCATCACAATCATCGGCGTGAGGAACGACCGGAACCAGCCGACCATCAGCACATAAATCAGCACGAGACACGCGGCGAAGGCCGTGCCCAGGTCGCGGAAGACTTCGAAGGTGATATGCCATTCGCCGTCCCACTTGAGGGCCGGCTCTTCGTCCGTGAAGGGTTGCGTGGCGTTGTAGATCTTTATCGGGGTGCCGTCGCCGCCGAACGGGCGGGGGTCGAGTGCGCGGATGGCCTCGTTCATTTTCAGGATGGCATAGACGGGACTTTCCACCGCGCCCGCCACATCCCCGATGACGTAGGTCACCGGCATGAGGTTCTTATGGTAAATGCTCTTGTCCATGAGGGCCGGCTCAACCTTGAGCAGCTCGCGCAATGGCACCAGCGGGCTGGCCGGATTCACGCCCCGCACCCGCAACGCCAGCAAATCATCCGGCGACGTGCGCAGCGATTGGGGCAGGCGCACCACGATTTCCACATCCTCCTTCTCGCGCGGCAGATGCAGCAAATCCACCGCCGCGCCGCCCACGGCCAGCCGCAATGTTTGCGCGATGCTTTCGTCGCTGATGCCATTCAGCGCGGCTTTCGGTTTGTCCACGATGAACCGCGCCTTTTGTTGGTCGGCTTCGATGTACCAATCCGTATCCACCACGCCGGGGGTGTGCTTGAAGATTTCGATCACCTTTTGTGCCAGGGCGTGGCGGGCGGCCTCGTCCGGGCCATAGACCTCGGCCACGAGCGTTTGCAGCACCGGCGGGCCGGGCGGCACTTCGGCCACCGCCACGCGGGCGCCGTATTTCGCGGCAATTGCCGCCACGCGCGGGCGGACGCGCTTGGCAATGTCGTGGCTTTGAGCTTTACGCTCGCTTTTGCTCACGAGATTCACCTGCAAATCGGCCACATGCGAACCGCGGCGCATGAAGTAATGACGCACCAGGCCGTTGAAGTTGAACGGCGCCGCCGTGCCCACGTAAATTTGATAGTCAGTGACCTCCGGCTCGGTCTTCACGGCTTGCGCGATTTCGCGCGCGGCCTGCGCAGTGTACTCCAGCGCGCTGCCTTCCGGCATGTTCAGGATAATCTGAAACTCGCTCTTGTTGTCGAACGGCAGCATCTTCACCTTTACCCAGCCGATGCCAACCGTGGCCATCGCGACGAGCAGCAGGCCCACGATGCTCGCAAGGAAAATCCACCGCCATTTCGCCTGGGCAATCATGGGGCCCATGAACCGGCGATACAGTTTCGTGAAGAAATCCTCGGGATGCTCGGAATGCGGGTGGGATTGCGGGGCCGTGGGGGCGGGGGCGGTGCCTTCCGTGAGGCGGGCGTATTTTCGCCCCCAACGCAGAATGCGCACGCTGGCCCAGGGCGTGACGATGAACGCAATCAGCAGCGACCAGAACATCGCCGCGCTCGAACCAATCGGAATCGGCCGCATGTAGGGCCCCATCAAGCCGCCGACGAAAGCCATCGGCAGCACCGCCGCAATCACCGCAAACGTCGCAAGGATCGTGGGGTTGCCGACTTCATTTACCGCCTCGACCGCGATGGCAGACCAGTTGCGGCCCTGGTTCTGCGCCAGATGGAAATGGCGGACGATGTTTTCCACCACCACGATCGCGTCGTCCACCAGGATGCCGATGGAAAAAATCAGCGCGAAGAGCGTGATGCGATTGAGCGTGTAGCCGTAGAGGTAGAACACCAGCAGCGTCAACGCCAGCGTGCAGGGAATGGCAATGCCGACGATGAACGACTCGCGCCAGCCAAGGGTGAGAAGAATCAACACCGACACGCCGACCACGGCGATGCCCATGTGCACCAATAGTTCATCGGATTTCTCCTCCGCCGTCTGGCCGTAGTGCCGCGTGACGCTGACTTCCACGCCCCTGGGAATGACCCGGCCTTTCAGCGCCTCGACTTTCCGCAGTACCTCCCGGGCGACAGAAATGGCGTTCGCGCCCGGACGTTTGGCGATGGAAAGCGTGACGGCGGGTTCTTCGGCGTAGCGCAGACTGGCAGTCTGCTGTATCGCAGGTTGGAAACCTGCGGCCGGCGCAACTGCTTCCGACGTCGCTGAACTTCCGGCGCTCTGCCGATTGCCAATCGGCGACACCGCAGACTGCCAGTCTGCGCTACGCGCCGCCGCGCCGGCTCCAAAAAAAACATACTGCGTCGGCTCCGCGGGCCCATCTTCGATCGCGGCCACGTCCCGCAGGTAAACCGGTTTCCCGCCATGCACGCCCACGACCACGTTACCCGCGTCTTTCGCGCTGGTGAGGAAGCTCCCGGTCTGCACCAGGACCTCGCGATTGTGCTCGGTGAGCGGGCCGGCAATCACCTGCCGGTTCGCGGCCTGCAACGCGGGGGTGATTTCCGCGGCGCTCAATTCGCGCGAAGCCAGTTTCGCCGGATCGAACAGCACACGGAGTTGCCGGCGGCTGCCGCCGATCAGCGTGGTTTCCGATACGAGCGGCACCTGTTTTATCGCGTCATCCACCTCGGCCGCGATGCGGCGCAGCGTGTAATAGTCCTGCCCCGCCCCGTGCAGCGTCAGCGCGAGAATCGGCACATCGTCAATGGACTTGGGCTTGATAAGCGGACGCGAAACGCCCTGCGGAATCCGGTCGAAGTTGGCCTGAAGTTTTTGATTCAGGTTCACCAGGCTGCGCTCAATATCCTCGCCGACCTTGAACCGTACAATCGTCAGGCTCTCGCCCTCGCGCGACGTCGAGTACAGATATTCCACGCCGGAGATTTCCCAGAGCAACTTCTCCATCGGCCGGGTGGCGCGTTCCTCGACTTCCTTCGCGCTGAAGCCCGGCATGGCGACCAGCACGTCAATCATCGGCACCTTGATCTGCGGTTCTTCCTCGCGGGGCAGGAGCAGAGTCGCCGCCGCACCCAGCAGGATCGAGGCGATGACGACGAGCGGCGTCAGCTTCGAATCAATGAACGTGTGCGCGACACGGCCGGCAAAGCCAAGGGGCGGGGATTGGGAATCTGGATTTTTCACGGAAATTAAAAATTAAAAATGCAAAATCAAAAAAATGGGAACCCTGCGCCGTAACCAAGCGGCCATTTTTATTGATTCAATTTGCATTTTGTATTGAAACAGGCTGCCCGTCGCGCAGGCGGTCCGCGCCCTCGATGACGACCGATTCGCCCGGGACCAGGCCCGCAAGGATTTCCACGCCCTGTGCCGCCTGCTTGCCGGTACGCACGATCCGCATCTGGGCCTTGCCGTCGGTGGCGACGAACAAAAGCTCAAGCTGGCCGCGTTGAACCAGCGCCGACGCGGGAACGATAAGAAACGTGGCCAGGTTCACCGGCACCGCGAGGCGGCCAAACTGGCCGGCGCGCAAACCCGGGGCGGCTGGCAAATCTACTTTGACCCGCACGGTCCGGGAGGCCGGATCGGCGGCTGGGGAAACCTCGGCAACCGTGCCCGCAATCAGGTTTGTGACCGGGTCCACGCGCACGGCGAGTATTTCCCCGGATTTGATCCCGCCGGCGAGCATCGCCGGCACATCCGCCACCAGGCGCAGCCCGGCGCGGCCTTCGAGTTCGAGCAGCGGTTTGCCGGGCATCGCAAGATCCCCCACGTCGGCCAGCTTGCGCGCGACCACGCCGGCGAATGGCGCCACGATCTTCGCGTAGCCCGCCAGCGCGTCCGCTTCGGCGACTGCGGCCTTGGCGACAGTGAGGCGCGTTTCCGCCGTATCGAATTCAGATCGGGTAACCGCAGCCTGCGCGAGCAGTCGCGTGAAGCGATTGAATTCCGTCTCCGCCTGCCGGAAGGTAGCGTTTGCCTGATCAAGCCGGGCTTGAATTTCCTGCGTGGCCAGTTCCACCAACACGTCGCCGGCCTTGACCGTCTGACCGAGGGTTACGGGAAACGCCGTCACGCGACCACTCACTTTGGCTTCGATGGTAGCCTGGAGTTTGGCCTGCACCGTGCCGACGACCTCTTCAACCGCTGTTTGCTGCGCGGCTTCAATTCGCTGCACCCGCACCGTCACGACGGGCAGCGCCGCTTCAGCGGAAATCTTCGCCTCATGTTTCTTGCCACAACCCACGAGGAGCACTGCCATCAATCCGCCCGCAAAACCAAAACGGCCGCCGGCCCGAATAAACCGGCGCTTCGGTTCGGTTTTCCTAAGGTTGGCGGTTGCGCCTCCCCCCTGTTCATTAGCGTTGGTTTTCATCAGCAATTTTCTATTTAATTTCCAGTGGCGGCAGGCCCAACGCCTTGCGCAGCGCGGCGATCGCGATCTGCCGGTCGCTTTCAGCTTCGGCGTGGCGCACGCGGGCGGCGGTGAGGGCGGTCTGCGCGTCAATCAGTTGAGTGGCCAGGGCGAGCCCCTCGGCAAAACGATCCCGGGTGAGCGCGAGACTTTCCCCGGCTTGCGCGACGCTCTGGTCGCCGACCATCAAGCGCTCGGTGGCCTGCTCCAAACCCAGCCGCGCCTGCTCCACTTCGAGATTCACTGCCAGCCGCAACTTCCGCTCCTGCTCGCGCGCGACTTCGGCGTTGGCGCGGGCCTCGGCCACTTTGGCGCGCGTCAGATTACCGTCCCACAAATCCCATCGAAGCAATGCGCCCGCCGTGTAGCTGTTGCCATCGCCGTTCAGCTCCCAGCCGCGGTCGTAATCGAGGCTGCCAAACGCACTGACTTGAGGCAGGTAAGCGGATTTCGCGCTACCCACCTGGGCTTCGGCGGATTTCGCGCGTTCGGTGGCGGCCAGCAGGTCGGGCCGTGGCTGCGACGCCGCCATCTCGGGCGCCAACAGCGGCGGCGCCGTCTCCGCCACGGTGAATTCCGGCTCTTCCACGCCCAACACATTCTGAAGGGCGCGCAAGACCAGCGCGTTGGCATTCCGCGCACGCACCAAATCCTCGCGGGCTTGCGCCAGGCGCACTTCGATGTCGAGCAAATCCGCGCGCAACAACGTGCCGGCTTCCAGCCGCTTGCGTGCCGTGTCGAGATTCGTTTCGTAGGAAACCACCGCCGCCTGCGCCGCCTGAATAAAGGTGCGCGTTTTTTGGGCCGTAAAAAAACCGCGCGCGACCTCGAAACCCAGCGTGTTCCGCACCGCTTCGGCTTCCTGGCGGGCTGCCGCCGTGTTCGCCTTCGCAGCCTTCCGGTCGGCCGTGACTTTGCCGCCGGTGTAAAGCGGGACGGTGAGCAGACCCCGGACATTAAGATTGTCGGTATCGGGCACGTCGTTGAAGTTGATGGAAGGACTGTAGGCGCGCTGATTTAAAATGTTGCCGAAGCTGAGCATCGGGTTGTCCGTGACATTGTAACCCGACTGGAAGGTGGCGCGGGGCCAGAAGGCTGCGTTCGCCTGGGCGATCCCCGCCTGCGCGGCCACGATACGTTGCCCCGCGATGCGAACGTCCGGGCTGTTGGTCAGGGCATGGCGAACGGCCCGCTCCAGGGTCCACGGTTCCGCCGCCACGGCGGCGAAGGCAAACGCCAGCAACAACCCGGAACCCCCCAGTTGCTTTTTCATTTCGTGCAGCAGGAACGGTCGGCCTTCTCCGGTTCGCAGCACGATCCGCCCACCCCGCATTGCTTGAGAATCAATTCCAACGGGCAGAAGTTGGTGAACGAGGATTGCAAGAGGTTGAAGCCGACGAAAGCCGTGAACCAAAGCCAGTTCGGACTGTGATAGTGCGCGAGCACGAGGCTCAGGAGGATAAAGATGCCGGCGAACCGGCGGATGATCATGTGCATTTTCATGGTGCGTTTGGGTTGAATTGAGGGTTCAGCGAAGGCCGTTGGCGACGATGGCTCCGAGCACAGCGCCATAAATAGTGCTGCTCACGGGATGACTCGTAAGCGGACATGCGCCGCTGGAGCAGCCCACGAATTTGAAGTAAGCGAAACCCAGGCCACCGCCCGCCAATCCGCCGATAATAAGCTGCAGAATCATAGTTACCTGCCATCACTGAGCCGTCAGGGTGGAAAAGGTTACAGCCTCTTTATCCGCTCCCCTGCCTGACAGGCCGGCCAAAGGTTGCCGGACGGACGGGCCAGTTCATTTCGCCACCGGCAAACCGGCTTTTTCCCAAGCTTTGATTCCGCCGTCGAGGTGGTAAATGGACTGCAACTGCAGCTTCTCCAGCTTCGGCAGCGCTTGGGTGCTGCGCCCGCCCACGGCGCAGTGGACCAAGTAAGCCTGATTCGTGTCGAGGCCGGCAATGGCCTTCGCAAATTCCGCCGACAGAAAATTGATGTTCGTTGCCCCGGTGATGTGGCCGGCAGCGAATTCCTTCGATGTGCGGACGTCGAGCACCACCACCTTCTTGTCGGCGATGAGCTTCTGCGCCTCGGCTGGATTGACGTGGTGAACGAGGTTAATTTCGGCGGCCCTCGCTGCCGTAATCAGCAGCAGGCTCGCGCAGCCGCAGCCCGCGAGCCCTGCCCACAGGCTCAAGGTGGGGCGCGGAACCCCGCCAGCCAACAACTTCAGGAGTGTTACCCTTAGTTCATTCATGCTATTTTGCCATCGGGTTCAAACATTGTTGGGCCAAGCTCGCCGCGGCGTTAGCCTTCGCGCACCACGATCCGCGCGCCCTCGACCGCCACCACTTTGATCGCTGTCCCGCGCTCAATGAGTCCGCCTTCGGTGACCACATCAACGCGTTGGCCGTTGATAGTGGCGATGCCCGAAGGCCGCAACTGGCTGAGGGCCACGCCGGTACCGTTCAGCAGTTCCGGTTTCGCCACGCCCAATTCGCCGGTGGCGCTTTGGGAAATGAACTTCCTGGCGATCCGACTCTCCGGGAAAAACTTGAGCCACCACCACACGCCCATCGCCAGCCCCACCAGCACGCCGCCCAGAATCACGCTGCCCGTCTGATAACCAAAGTCACGGTAGCCCAAAATCACCGCGGCCATCAGGCAGATGAAGCCAATGATGCCGGCGACCATCCCGGGTAACAGGATCTCCAGAAACAGCAGAATTGCGCCAACCGCGAGCAGAGTGAGGATGAGAGCCATATTACAGTCCAGACCGGCGTTATCCGGCGTCAGGGTTCAAAACTTTTCGGCGGAGCAAAAACCAGCGAGGCAACGAACGCTTGGCGCACGCTCCGAGGATTGCGCCAACGCGACGTGACCCGCGGGTCCGAACGCGAAGTCCGTTGCCGTGTGTGGTTGACGACCGTGGCCGGATGTCGCGCCTGCTCACTTAGCTGTTCAAACCGCTGCGCGGCTTGTTCAGCTTGTCGGCTGGCCGCGCGCGCCATCGCGCTCCCTGGCGGCGAGGTCACGGACGGCCGCAACACTGGCGCGGGGGGGGTTGCCGGTTTCCGGAAGGTTGTTTTGGCTTCCTCGGCGTGATTCTTCCGGGGCCACTCCGGCGGAAGCGGTGGTTTCTCCATCCGCGTATCGGCGGGCGGCAAGTCGCTGGGGGTTGCACGGGGAAGGAGCGGGGGCGGGGCGGGCGACGGGGCCGGAGGTTCTTCCCCTAGCAGCCGGCGCAAGGTTTCCTCCAGGTTGAATTCGCCGGGGGGCGGGCTCGCTGCCGGCGGAGTCGCCTCCCCCTCGGGCCGGTTCCTTGCCTGTTTTTCCTGGCGTCGCTTGGCCAGCCAATTCACCAGCGCGCTGCCAATGAGCAGCGCCGCGACAATCCACGGGCTGTCAAACAAACCGACAGCGAACAAGGCATTCATTGAGAAAACCAGTGCGGGTTAAGTTTTCGCGCCGTGCGCGCCTGACGACGTGGATTCCGGCCCGTCGCCTCCGATGTTTTCGCGCATGGTCGTGTCGGCCTGGATATTCTTGAGGCGGTAGTAATCCATCACGCCCAGATGGCCTTTCTGGAAGGCGGCGGCGATGGCGATGGGTATCTGCGCCTCGGCTTCGACCACCCGGGCGCGCATTTCGGAAACCCGGGCCACCATTTCCTGTTCGGTGGCGACGGCGGCGGCACGGCGGACTTCGGCCTGCGCCTGCGCGATGAGTTTGTTGGCTTCCGCCTGCTCGGCCTGAAGTTTGGCGCCGACGTTGCCGCCGACATCCACGTCGGCGATGTCAATGGACAGGATTTCAAACGCCGTATTGCTGTCGAGCGCCTTGCCCAAAACGGTCTTGGAAATGCGATCGGGATTTTCCAGCACCGCCTTGTAGGTTTCCGACGAGCCAATCGTGGAAACAATGCCCTCGCCCACGCGCGCGATGATCGTCTCCTCCGTCGCGCCGCCGACAAAGCGATCCAGATTGGTGCGCACGGTCACGCGGGCCTTGGCCTTGATGACGATGCCGTCCTTGGCCACCGCATCAATGGTGGCTTTGCCCGACGCCGGCGCGGGACAATCAATCACCTTCGGATTGACGGATGTTTTCACCGCTTCCAGGACGGTCTTGCCAGTGCCCTTGGTGGCGAGGTCAATGGCGCACGCGCGGTCGAAGACGAGATTGATGCCGGCCTTCTTGGCCGCGACGAGGGCGAGCACCACCATTTGCACATTACCGCCGGCCAGGAAGTGCGTGGAGAGTTCGTCAATTGTGATGGGCAGCCCCGACTTCACGGCGGTAATGCGACCATCCACAATCAAGGCCACGGGAATGCCCCGCAACCGCAGCGCGATCAATTCCGTGACCGTGACCTTGGCCCCGGAGAACAGGGCGCGGATGTAAATCATCCCAAAGTTGATTACCAGGATGCCAACCACGAGGAGCACTACGGCGCCAACGCCATAAAGCACCAAGTCGAGTTTGAACGGCAGGCCACCGGATTGAGCCAAGATTAAGTTCATGGCCTGATGATGGCGCCGGCCCCAAAGTTTTCACAAGCATATATGGAGGGTTTGCGTGGCGGCGGATTAGCAATATGCAACAGCCGGATCGCGTCGCCGTTTCGAGGATTGCTACTGGAACGGATTGAAATACGATGCGCGGCAGAACAATGCGCGGCAATGCCTCATTGGAAAACGACAACGATAACGGGGCGCGGGGATTATCCCCAAAACCAGCCGACGATCGCTGGCTTACATTGCGCCATGAGCTCGGCCGAGAAAAGAGCCCTCAGCGAACGCGATATCTGCACTAAGTCCATCATGCCGGCGTTGGTCGGCGCGCAACTCCTCGACTCCACCCTCCACCACCTCCTTGCCGCATGACCACACCAAACAAAACCCGAACCTTTTCCAGAGACCGCGGGCAGCGTACCTGGCTCACCTTCGTTGTATTCGCGCTGTTGGGAATATCTGCCTTCGGCGCCGACCCCAAGCGCTCCTCCCTGCGTGAATACGACGTGTTGCGGTCATTCCCACCGGGTCGGCTGGCGGCGCTGAGTCTCCACGACAAACCCGATGCCAAAGGGTTCAGCGGCGGCAACCGGTCGATCGGCCGTTGGACCGAAGCCGGGCCGCAGCGCGGAAGTTGCCGGGCCGTGATCGCGGCCGTCGTCGCAGACGACCTGGCCGCCGCCGATGATGCCTGGCGTGGCATTGATGTGGCCTTTACCCATCAACGCAATGACGGTGGATTTGAAGCCGAAAGCCGACCCAACGGCGCCAGCGCCAAATCGCACGGAGCGGCGGTCGAGACGGCGTTCTTCTTCTTGCAGGAACTCGGCCGGGCAATCCTGGTTATCCGCGAATCCCCGCACGAGGCCCACTTTCACGCCCGCATTGCAGCGCTCGAACCCAAGCTTCGCCGGGCCTGCGACTTCATCTCCGCAGGCTACGACACCATCATCCCCAAAAGCGGCCACACGGTGAACCGCACGATCATCGCCGCGAAAGCGTTTGGCACCTGCGGCCGCGTGTTGCACGACGAAGCGCTCGTGGCCACTTCGCGCAAACTCATCGCGCACGCGCTCACCCGGCGCGACCAGGACGGCGTGTTCATCGAGAAGGGCGGACGCGATTCCAGTTACAACGTCGTCTCAATCTATTTCGGCCAGGTCCTCGCGCTCCATGTACCGTTGCCCGAGTTTGAGGCGGCGCTGCCGGCGGCCGTGGCGTGGCAACTCACCCGGATCAAGGAAACCGGCGAGGTGGATGTGACGGGCAACACGCGCACGGGGGTGGGCAAGGAGAAAGGCTACACGGGCCAGCCCAAGAAAGTGAACTATAACGAAGTAACGCTCGCCCTGACCTTATACGGAATCGTGCATAAGGACCCGGCGGCCCTCGCCGCCGCGGACCGGGTGTTTGCCTACTCCCACCGCACGCCATGAAAGACATCACGCGAGACACCCGTGTGGGGCTGCCGATGGATTCGGCCACACCGGCCAAGCAACGGCGGACCGTGGCGCCGCTGGAGCAATTGCTGCGGTGGTGCGACAAACTGAAAGCGCAGTTGCACCAAACCCGCACCCTCGTGACAAAGGTGGATTTCCTGGTACTGCGCCTCTGCTACCGGTCGGGCGCGCTGTTGCTGCTGGCCGCGACGGCGATGGCGGGGGATTGGAAACCCCACGAAGTACGACAAATCAACGGGCCGACGGGTGACGTTCGACTTCCCGCCCAGTTCCAGATCGTCACCGAGAGTTGGAATCGCGTGGTGGCCGTGCCCTATCTCGCCTACCTGCCGGAGAAGGATCGCCTGTTGCTGCTCGTGAATTGCGATTATCCGCATCATCCCGAGGTGTTGTTCAGTGATAATCGCGGGGCGACTTGGAGTTCACCGAAGCCCGCCATCTTTGGGAACGACGGCAAACCCGTGGCGGGTTTGGGAACGTCGCTGCGTTACCTGGGTGGGGGCAACGTGCTGCTCTATGCCAACGCGCGTTGGTTCAGCCGCGATTACGGCGAGACGTGGAAGGAGTCCGTGCCGTTGGCCCCAACTTCCGATGGCAAGCCGTGGTACACTTGGGATCCGCCGCTGGTGGAGCGCGCCGCCAAGACGGGCAAGATCGCTCGCTTGGTGGAGACGGGCTATACCTGGTTCAAGCCGCCGGAAGTCAAAACCGCGCACCAGCAGGCATATCTCCGGTTCAGTCCGGATGAAGGCAAGACTTGGAGCCCGTCCGCAAAAACCCCGCAATGGGAGGCGGTCAGCGAGGTGGCGTTGCTGCGGGCGGCCAACGGCCATCTGGTCGCCGCGTGCCGCACCGATACGCCAGCCCGCCTGCAACCCGAGACGATTGACCATACCGAGGGCCTGGGCATCTCCATCTCCACCGACGACGGCCAAACCTGGTCCGAGGTGCGTAAACTCTACGACTGGGGCCGGCACCATCCCTCGCTGATCTTGCTACCGAACGGGGAGATTGTGATGACCTACGTGGTGCGCAAAGGTTACGTCAACACGTTGGACGGCTTTCCCCAGTTTGGCATCGAAGCCGTGGTCAGCCGCGACCATGGTCAGACTTGGGACCTGGACCACAAATACATTCTCCACCGCTGGGTCGGACACATTAAGGAAGGACCGACCGCGTGGTATCCGAGTAGCCAGGCGACCTCGACGGTCCGGTTGCCAGATGGCTTTATTCTCACCGCGTTCGGGACGGGCTATCGGTGTCAGGATATCGTCAAAGGCCAACCCGCCCCGCGGGATGTTGGTTTAGTCCGCTGGCAGTTGAACTCCGGGCCAGTGAACGCCGAGACGAAGCTCCGCGACGCCCCATTCGACTCGGACCTGCGCAACGGGTACAACCCAGACGGCAAGTAATGGCGCTTGGCAGCGCTGGCCGGCCACGCCTTCCATGGCGAATTGCGAGACCGCAACCTCCCGGCCTGCAGCTTGGTGACCCGCTCGGAGCCGCCAGCGGCAACTGCGCACGTTCAAACCCGAAGTGTCATGTACAAGACTTGGTTGCATATGCAACAAAAGTCCGTCATCGGCGTGGACGGGAACGGATGGGCCGCAACCGCATTGCGGTTTGAAAATGAACCAGCGACCGAAGCAATTCGCCTTGAATGGGGTCTCGTCAAAAACCAAATTCCCGGCAGCACTCATTGAAGGCGACCCTCTTCATCTTCATTTTGGCGGCCAGCCCCAAAGAGTCGAAAACCACGCTTGAACTCCACTTGCGCAGGAGCAAAATCCCCGGGAATGAACTCGACGCGAAAGCAGTTTCCTATCAGCACGGTGGATTTTGGCTGCTCAGGGCGGTTCGTCCAAGAATGGAGTTGCTTGGGCAACCGTAACGCGTGGTTGGTTTTGGCGGTTTGGGTTGTGTTTTGTTGGGCAATCGCGGCGAGGGCAGCTGACGCGCCGGCGGCGACGAACCCGGGCGGGAAAGTAAACACGGCGGTCGTTCCGGTGCCGGGCGGGGGCGATACCTGGAAGACTCGGCACGAAGCGATCAATACGCGGGCGAAGCAGGGGCATGTCGATCTCATTTATGTCGGGGACTCGATCGTCAGGAGCTGGATGTGGGACGGAACGCCGGTTTGGGACCATTACTACGCGAAGCGAAATGGGATGATCGCGGGAATGACGGGGGACCGGACGGAACAGGTGTTGTGGCGGCTGCAAAACGGAAACATCAATGGCATTTCGCCGAAGCTGGCGATCGTAATGATTGGGCAAAACAACGGATCGTTCAACACGGGGGAGGAAATCGGCGCGGGGGTGACGGCGATTGTACAACTGCTGCGCCAGAAGCTCCCGGAGACGAAGGTCCTAGTGCTGGCGATTTTTCCACGGGGGGAGAAGCCGACGCCGGAGCGGGCGGTGCTCGCGAAGGCCAATGAGATCGCGTCCAAGCTGGCGGACGGGAAGCATGTGTTTTACATGGACGTGAATTATCTGTTTCTGCGGCCGGACGGGAGCATCCCGGCGGCGCTGATGCCGGACTTTGAGCACCCGAACGAAGAGGGGCATCGCGTCTGGGCCGCGGCGATCGAGCCGAAGGTCGCGGAGCTCATTGGAGATGCGCCGACGGCGGAAATGCTGGCGAAACCGAAGCCCAAGGAGGAAGCAGCGCCGGCGCCTTGATGGAGCGCGGGGGACAAGCTTGCGGTTCCCGAAATGAACCGGGCAATGTCTCAGAGCGGTGCGTGAGAAGACTTTTATGAGTAACTATCCTATGAATCGTCGTCATTTCCTCCAACTCGGTCCGGCAACCTTGGCGGCGCTTTCCGCGCCTTTCTCCGTCGGACGACTT
>JADLHS010000024.1 GCA_020848635.1 Limisphaerales bacterium | reverse complement strand
AGTTGCGCGCGTTGCGGGACACAGAGAAGTGGCAGCGCGTAGCAACGCACAAAAGCCCACTGGCGCAGGCGCAGGCCCGCGAGCTTGGGTTGCCCACGCTGGTCACCGACGAGGGCTACGACAAACACCAGCTCGAACAATGCGACGTTGGCGTTTCCGAATGTGATGCGTTGATCGCCCAGACCGGCACAGTTTTGGTGACAAGCAAGACCGCCGGTGGCCGGGGACTGTCGTGTCTGCCCCCGCATCACGTCGTTATCGCCCGCCGCGAGCAAATGGTTTCCGATTTACCAGCGGCGTTCGCACTCATCAAAGCGAAGCACGGCGCGAATTATCCGAGCATGATCTCATTCATCACTGGCCCGAGCCGGACGGGCGACATCGAGCGTATCCTCGTCCTTGGCGCGCACGGGCCCAAGCAGCTGACAATTTTCTGTCTTTAACCCGGAGCGATCCTAGAATCGAAACATGAATCTAGCTGAGCAAGTCCAGCGGGCCGGCGTCGTCGGCGCCGGGGGCGGCGGCTTTCCGACACACGTCAAGCTCGCCGCGAAGGCGGACACGCTCATCGCCAATGGTGCCGAGTGCGAACCGCTGTTGCACAAGGATGCGATTATCATGGAAGCGCATGCCACCGAGCTGGTGCGTGGCATGCAACTCGCGATGGCGGCGGTGGGCGCAGCGGACGGAGTGGTTGGCATCAAAGGCAAGAAGAAGCACGCGGTCGAAGCTGTCACTGCCGCGTGCCGTGGCACGAAGGTGCGCGTGCAGTTGCTCGGCGACTATTATCCGGCGGGGGATGAGTATGATCTGGTGTTCAACGTTACGGGGCGGCTGATTCCTCCGGGGGGAATTCCCATCAACGTCGGGGTGGTGGTCAACAACGTCGAAACGTTCGTGAACGTCGCCGCCGCGGCCGACGGGAAGCCCGTCACGCACAAAATGCTCACCATCGCCGGCGCGGTGAAATCACCGGTGACCTTGCGGGTGCCGCTGGGCACCACCTATCGCGATTGCCTCGCGGCGGCGGGCGGGTTGACGACGGATGATCCCGTGCTATGCCTGGGTGGCCTGATGATGGGGCAGACGACTGATGATCTCGACACTCCGATCACGAAGACGGCCACGGGCGTAGTGATCCTGCCGCGCACGCATCACACCATCGAGCGCAAGCTCAAGCCGGCGAAAGTGCAGGCCAAGATTGGCAAGTCCGCGTGCGACCAATGCCGTTACTGCACGGAGTATTGCCCCCGCTTCCTGCTGGGGTACGCCGTCGAGCCGCACCAGGTCATGCGGAGCCTGGCCTTCACGGCCACGGGCGCGGATTATTTCAATCAATGGGCGGCGATGTGTTGTGCGTGCGGACTTTGCACGCTGTATGCCTGTCCGGAGGAACTTTATCCCAAGGAAGCCTGCGACGAGGCAAAGGCCGCGATGCGCGCCAAGCAAATCAAATGGACCGGGCCGATGAACCCCAAACCGCACCCGATGCACGACGGCCGCCGCGTTCCAATCCAATCGCTCACGCGCAAATTGCATGTGGAGGATTACGATTCACCCGCGCCATTGAGCGCGGAAATCATTTCACCGAACCGGCTGGTGCTGCCGCTCAAACAAAGCGCGGGCACACCGTGTGTGCCGAAAGTGAAACCGGGTGAACGGGTAAGCGCCGGGCAGGTGATCGGCGAACCGGCGGCGAATGCACTCGGAGCCATTTTGCACGCACCGATGGCCGGCATGGTGCGCGCGGTGAACGAACAGCAGATTATTTTGGAGCGCTAACATGGCCGAGAAATCCATTGGTTTGATTGAACTTTCAAGCATCGCGGCCGGCTTTGAGGTCGCCGACACCATGCTTAAAGCCGGCAACGTGCGTCTGTTGCTGTCGCGCTCGATTTGCTCCGGGAAATACATGGTGCTCATCGGTGGCGAGACGGCGGGCGTGGAAGCCGCCATTGCGGCGGGCGCCGAAGCGGCCAGTGGCTGCCTCATTGACAGCCTCGTGATTGCCAATCTACACCCGGATGTGTTCATCGCGATTGGACGGACGCAGCCCGTACAACCCAACGGCGCGCTCGGCATTATCGAGTCGTTCAACGTCGCCACTCTGGTGCGAGCGGCGGATGCCGCCGCAAAAGCCGCCGATGTGCAATTGCTGGAGATTCGGCTCGCGATGGCGCTGGGCGGCAAGGCGTTTGTCACGATGACCGGGGATGTGGGTTCGGTGCAGGCGTCCGTGGCGGCCGGCCGCGCGGTCCTGGCCGAAGCCGGCGTGCTGGTGAACGCCGTGGTGATTTCGCGCCCACACCCGGATGTTTACCGCGAGGTGATTTGATCGGAACGCGACCGGTCCCCCGGTCGCAGCACGCAAAAGCGGAAAGCGGCGGAAATTTTCCAGACGGTTCGTCTGGCGGAGCGCTGTGGGCGGGGACCGCCCGCGCTCCAAGCTTATTATGAGCAAGACACGCATCGGACTGTTTGGCATCGGGCTCGACACGTATTGGCCGCAGTTTTCTGGATTGAAGAACCGGCTGACCGGCTACCAGAGGCAGATCGGCCGGCGGCTGCAGAGTTATGGCGTGGAACTGGTGGACGCCGGATTGGTGGACAATCCCATCAAGGCGCGCGCCGCCGCATCCAAGTTCCGGCGCGAGGAAGTGGATGTCATTTTCCTTTACGTTTCCACCTACGCGCTTTCGTCCACAGTTCTTCCGGTCGTGCAGAAGGCAGGCGTGCCGGTGGTGGTGCTGAATCTGCAGCCGGTGCCGCAACTTGATTATGAAAAGTTCAACGCGCTCGGGGACCGCGGGTTGATGACGGGCGTCTGGCTGGAGCATTGCCAGTCCTGTTCCGCGCCGGAGATTGCGTGCGTGTTCAATCGCGCCGGCATTCCGTATCACCTCGTCACCGGCTATCTCGCCGACGAAGAAGCCTGGACAGAGATCCAGGACTGGGTAGATGCCGCGAAAGTCGCGACGGCCATGAGCCAGAATCGCGTCGGTGTGCTTGGCCATTACTATTGCGGCATGCTCGATGTTTACAGCGACATGACGCAGCAATCGGCCGCGTTTGGCAATCACTTCGAGCTGATCGAAATGTGTGCGCTGCACAAACACCGCGAAGCCGTTAGGAAACCGCAGATTGAAGCGAAGCTGAAACAGTTCTGCCGTGAGTTCGCGGTGGCCAAAGAGTGCGAAGCGAAAGAGCTGATTCGCGCGGCGAAGACCTCCTGCGCGCTCGACGCGCTGGTGAAACAGCACCACCTCGGCTCGCTCGCCTACTATTACGAAGGGGAAGACGGCAACGCGTATCGCGACATCGCCACGTCGGTCATCGCGGGCAATACGTTGCTCACCGGCCACAATGTGCCGGTCGCGGGCGAATGCGAGATCAAGAACGTGCAAGCCATGAAGATCATGGATTTGTTCGGCGTGGGCGGATCATTCTCGGAATTCTACCTGTCGGACTTTGAAGATGACGTGGTGTTCCTCGGTCATGACGGCCCGGCGCACTTTGCGATTGCCGAGGGCCGCGTTGGGCTGGTGCCGCTGCGAGTGTATCACGGCAAACCGGGCCAGGGCCTTTCGATTCAGATGACCGTGCAGCACGGGCCGGTGACCCTGCTCTCGGTGGTGCAGGGTGCGGGCGGAAAACTATCGTTGCTCGTCGCGGAAGGCGAATCGGTGGAAGGCCCGGTGCTGCAGATCGGCAACACAAACAGCCGCTACCGCTTCAGCATCGGCGCGAAGAAGTTCATGAACGAATGGTCCAAAGCCGGTCCGGCGCATCATTGCGCCATCGGCGTTGGTCACATAGCGAGCAAGATCGAGAAGCTCGGTGCGCTGCTGGAGTTGGAGACGGTGAAAGTGGGTTAACCCAGCCGATCGCCAACTGAACGGACGGTCAGGCCAGCAGCGCGTGGACCACCTCGCCATGCACATCGGTCAGCCGGAAATCCCGGCCCTGAAACCGATAGGTCAGCTTCGTGTGATCGAAGCCGAGCAGGTGCAGCAAGGTGGCGTTTAGATCGTGGACGTGGACCGGATCGCGCGCGACATTGAAGCCGAGGTCGTCGGTGGCGCCGTGAATGTAGCCGCGTTTCACGCCGCCGCCGGCGAGCCAGAGGCTGAAGGCGCGGTTGTGATGGTCGCGGCCGTCGTTGCCGCCCTGCACCATCGGTGTGCGCCCGAACTCACCGCCCCAGATGACGAGCGTATCGTCGAGCAAACCGCGCTGCTTGAGGTCCTTCACCAACGCGGCGCTGGCCTGATCGGTATCCTTGCAATTATTCTTGATGCCGTTGGTCAGGTCGCCGTGCTGATCCCAAGCCTCGTGGAAGAGCTGCACGAAGCGGACGCCGCGCTCGGCGAGCCGTCGCGCGAGCAGGCAGTTCCGGGCGAAACCGGGCTGCTTGGGGTCCTTGATGCCGTACATTTCCAGAACGGAGGCCGGTTCCGCCGACAAGTCCATGAGCTCGGGCGCGCTGCTTTGGAGCTGATAGGCGAGTTCGTAGTTTTGAATGCGGGCGGCGGCCTCGGGATCGCCGTGATGGCCGAGCGCGAGCGAGTTCAACCGTTGCAGGGTATCGAGGGAGGCGCGTTGCGTTTTCACGTCGTAGCCTTTGGGGTTGGAAAGGTAGAGCACGGGATCGCCGGTGGGGCGGAACGGGATGCCGCCATAGACGGTGGGCAGGAAGCCGCAGCCGTAGTTGCTGGCGCCGCCGCTGGTGCCCTTGGCGCTGGTGAGCACCACGTAGCCCGGCAGATTCTCGCTCTGGCTGCCCAGGCCATAGATCGTCCACGAACCGAAGCTGGGCCGGCCGAACTGTTGCGAGCCAGTGTTCATCATGATCTGCGCGGGCGCATGGTTCACCGCCTCGGTCTGCATCGTGCGGATAAGGCAGAGGTCGTCGGCCACGGTGCCGAGGTGCGGCAGCGTCTCGCTCAACTCCATACCACATTTGCCTTGGGTGGCGAATTTATACTTGGGACCTAGGAGGGCGGAGTTGGGCTTGATGAACGCGGCGCGATAGTCCTTGAGCAGGTCGGCAGGCGGCAACTGGCCGTTGCGCTTGGTCAACTCCGGTTTGGGATCGAACAATTCCAGGTGACTCGGCGCGCCGGCCTGGAACAGATAAATCACGCGTTTGGCCTTCGGCGTGAAGTGCGGGACGCGCGGGGCGAGCGGGTTTGGCAACGGCGAACCTGCCAGCGCATCGCAGCGGAGCAGCGAGTGCAGGGCGATGCCGGCAAGGCCGACGCCGCAGTCGCGCAGGAACCAGCGGCGGGTGGTGAGGCGGGCAACTTCGGAGCGCAGTTCGTCGCGGAGGTTCATAGATCAGTTCTTGGTCAAAGTTTCGTCGAGGTTGAGCAGCACGCGGGCGGCGATGGTCCAGGCGGCGGCATCCTGGGGAATTGTGTGCGGCGGCAACGCCGGGCGTTTGGCGTCATCGCCGCTGGCAATCTGGTTGCTTTGCAACCAACCCTCGGCAATTTGCTTTCGCTGCACGGCCAGCAGTTGAAGCAGGGCGGTGCGTTCCGCCGGCTTGATGCCGCGCCCGGTGCAGAGCCGGTAGGCGTAATCCGCGCGCGCCGCGTCGTTCCGGCCACCTTCGCGCAGAATGCGCAGCGCCAGGGCTTGGGAAGCCTCGACGAAAATCGGCTCATTTAACGACGTGAGGGCGGCCAGGGGCGTGTTGGAACGCGGGCGGCGGACGCAGGCAGTGTCGGCGGTGGGGGCGTCGAAGGTGGAGAGCGCCGGGTCGGGCATGGAGCGTTTGCGGAACACATAGAGCGCGCGGCGGTAACGATCCGGCCCGGTGGCGACGGGCCAGTCGGGCTTGACGTAGTTGAAATCGAGCACGTTTTGCGGCACGGGCGGGAAGAGGCTGGGGCCGCCGACCTGGTCCGTGAGCAGGCCGGAGGTGCCAAGCGCAATGTCCCGCACCACTTCCGCCTCGGCGCGAAAGCGCGGGCCGCGCGCGAGCAACCGGTTGCGCGGATCTTGCTCGAGCAACGCCGGGGTGACCCGCGAGGTCTGCCGGTACGCCACCGAGGTGACGAGGGTGCGGATAAGTTGCTTCTGGCTCCAGCCGTGTTCCATGAAATCCACCGCCAACCAGTCCAGCAACTCCGGATGCGACGGCGCCGACGCGCGGGTGCCAAAGTCCTCGGCCGTCTCGACAATACCCACGCCGAAAATCGCCTGCCAGACCCGGTTCACGACCACGCGCGCTGTGAGTGGTGACCGCTTATCCACCAGCCAACGGGCGAAAGTGAGCCGCGTGGGAGGCTCGCCCGCCGGCAGCGGGTGCAACGCGGCGGGCACTTGCGGAGCCACCCGTTCCTTCGGATTATCCCAGCCGCCCCGATCCAGGCGAAACGTCTCACGGGCGTCATCCGGGGTGCGCTCGGCGAGATTGAGAACGGACGTTGTGGCCTCGGGGAATTGCTTCCACAGCGCGTCCACCTCGTCGTTAAACGAATTGAACTCCGGCACACTTTGCCGCCAGGCGGCGAAGATTTCCGCTGACTGCTCCGCAGTCCGCTGGGCGCGGGGCGTCTGCAGGGCCCGCACGGCGGCGTACGGCGTGGTGCTCGCTTTCGGGTCGGGGGTCGTGGTGCAGGCGATGCGGAAACGGCCAATCATGGTGTTCTTGGCATTGCTGCCGGCCCCCGCATGGTCCTGACGCAGGGAGAATTTCAATTTAGCGCCCGCCGGCAGCGTGAGGGGCTTTTCAAATTGGGCCACCGCCACGGAATCAGCGTTGCGGCGACCCACGCCGCGATCCGCGCGCCAGGCGGTCAGATTGTTGGAGTCGGCGAGAAAGGTCGCCGGGCCGCAGGTGCGTTTGGCATCCTTGTCCACCCCCGCGTTCGCCCACTCCGGCTCCAGGGCGTGGTCCGGCTCCGAAAAATCGGCGGTGACATTGACCAGTTTCAACCGCTCCCAAACGTTCGTGCCCGGCGGTTGGTTGGTGCCCAGAATCTGCGTTTCCACGACGAGTTCCGAGAGCGCCCAAGTGCCTTTGTAACTGCGCCCCGGCCCGCCGAAGGGCAGGTCACCGGACGTCAAGATCTCGAGCCGGAGGCCCGTGACGTTGGTGACGTTGGGTTCCGCGATCATGTAGGTGTCTCCGCCGGACGTGGGGTGGCCGAGCGTGAGAATGGATTTGTCGGGCAACGAAACAGGATGGTTCAGTTCGGTGGTGTGATGCAACTCCATGGCTTCCACGATCTCCCACGTGGTGGCTTGCTGGCGGCGCAATTCCTCGGCCTCCCACGCCGCGAGCCGGTCCGCCCAGTCCGGCGACCTGGCTTTCAACCGCGCCGTCACCCCCGCAAGGCCGGCGCGCACCTCGGCGATCTTCTGCTCCTGCGCAGCGGAATAGACCCACGTCTGCGCCTCGTAGGTGTTGTTGAGAAAGGCAAAAATGCCATAATACTCGGTCTGCGAAATGGGATCGAACTTGTGCGAATGACATTGCGCGCACTGAAGCGTGAGACCGAGGGCGCTTTTGCCGATGACATCCAGGCGGTCGAACATCCCTTCCATGCGGAACTGCTCCGGGACGATGGCGCCTTCCTCGTTGATCATGCCGTTGCGGAGGAAGCCGGTGGCAATGAGTTGCGCTTGCGAGCGGTTGGGCAGGAGATCGCCCGCGATTTGCTCGATCAGGAACTGGTCGTAGGGCAGGTCGCGGTTCAGCGATTGAATCACCCAATCGCGCCAGGCCCACTGCTCGCGGGCGAGGTCTTTCTCATAACCATTACTGTCAGCGTAGCGGGCCGCATCCAGCCAATGCCGCGCCCATTTCTCGCCGTAATGCTCGCTGGCAAGCAACCGGTCGGTGAGCCCGGCAACGGCCGCCGGCAAGTCCTTGCGCGCGGCCCGGGAAAACTCCTTCACCTCCGCTGGCGACGGCGGCAGGCCAATGAGATCCAAGTAAAGCCGCCGGCATAATTGCTCCGGCGCGGCGCTGGGAGAAAACTTCAGCCCGTCCTGAGCCATCCGCGCGGCGAGGAAGACATCCACCGGCGTGAGCCGGGCCTTCGCGCCGATGGCGGCGGGCACCGGCGGTTTGACGGGCGGCGCGAAAGCCCAGTGCCGGGCGTACGGCGCGCCCTCAGCGATCCAGCGGCGAAGTTTCTCCAGATCCGCTGGCTTTACGGGATGTTCTTCCTTCGCGGGTGGCATTGCGTCGTCGGCATTCTGGGTAGTAAGGCGGGCCATGAGTGCACTCGCCTCCGGCTTGCCGGGGACAATGGCGGGGCCGTCTGATTTGCCACCTTTTAACGCGTCCTCCCGCACGTCCAGCCGCAGGTTGCTCTTGCGCTTCTGGTCATCCGGCCCGTGACAGGCAAAGCAATGATCCGCCAGGATGGGCTGGATCTCGCGATCGAACTGAATCTCGCCCGCCGCGGCCGGCGCGAGCCACGGGGCCAAGCTGGCAAAGGTGGCGATCAGGGCGCGGCAAAAATGGCGTGGCGTCATGCTGGGGATCAAGGTGCGTTTCGGAGGCAATAAACCACAGGAGCCGGTGGGGCGAAAGCAGAAAGCGTGGCGGAAGGGTTTATAAATTATTTACGTTGTGTTTTCCGCCGGGAGCCGTTCTATTTGGAAAAATTTCAGTTAATTGATAACCAAAGACCTCGCATGAAAACTAATGCCAACGATCTAAAATCGCGCTTGACCCAGACCAACCGCCGCAGTTTTATCCAACGCACCACGGCCGCTGCCGCCACCTTTTCCATTGTCCCCGGTTACGTGCTCGGCACGCGCGGCCAGACGCCGCCGAGCGGCAAACTCAACATCGCGGCCATCGGCATCGGCGGCATGGGCCGGAATAACATCGCGAAATGCGCGGTGAACGAAAATATCGTGGCCTTGTGCGATGTGGACGCCGGCCCGCGCGCGGGCAAGATTTTTGCGCTTTATCCCAAGGCCGCAAAATATCGCGATTACCGGGAAATGCTCGATAAGCAGAAGGACATTGACGCTATCATCATTGCCACGCCGGACCACACCCATGCGGTGATCGGCATGGCGGCCATCAAGGCCGGCAAACACGTTTACATTCAGAAGCCGCTGGCGCACTCGCTGCACGAGGTGCGCGTACTGACCGAAGCGGCCCGGCAGCACAAGGTGGTGACGCAGATGGGCAATCAGGGCCACTCCAACGATGGCACCCGGCAGATTTGCGAGTGGATTTGGAGCGGGGCGATCGGCAAGGTCAAGGAGGTTCATGCCTGGACCAATCGCCCGGTCTGGCCCCAGGGCATCGAGGTAGAACGGCCCAAGGAAACGCCGCCGGTCCCGGAGGGATTCGATTGGGACCTGTGGATCGGGCCCGCGCCGATGCGACCGTACCATCCGACTTATGCGCCGGACGCTTGGCGGGCGTGGTGGGATTTTGGCACCGGCTCGCTCGGGGATCTGGGTTGCCACGTCTTGGACCCGGTTTTCTGGGCGCTCAAATTGGGCCAACCCACGAGCATCGAAGGCAACATCTCCACCTATTGGGAAGGTTTTTGGAAGAAGACGGTCCCGAAGAACGAAATGTATCCCCGCTCCAGCATCGTGCGCTACAAATTCCCCGCGCGCAGGGAAATGTCCCCGGTGACCCTCACCTGGTGGGATGGTGGGCTGATGCCGCCGCGCCCCGAGGAATTGGAAGAAGGCAAGCGGATGGGCGACGCCGATGGCGGCGTGCTGTTCATTGGCGACCAAGGAACGTTGATGTGCGGTTGTTACGGTTTGGAACCCCGGCTCATCCCGGACAAGCGCATGAAAGAGTTCAAGCAGCCGGCGCCAACCATTGACCGCATCCCCGACGGGCAGAATGGCCATGAAAAAGACTGGGTGCGCGCCTGCAAAGGAGGCAAGCCGGCCAGCTCCAATTTTGAGTATTCCGGGCCGCTGTCCGAAATGGTTCTGCTCGGCAACCTGGCCGTCCGCTTCCCGGAGCAACGATTGCTCTGGGACGGCCCCAACATGAAAGTCACCAACGACGACGACGCGGATGCCTACATCCGGCGCAAGTACCGCGCGGGTTGGAGTCTCTAGCTCCGTTTTCGCAAACTTCGTAGCCGCCGACGTGAGGAGGCGGATGGCCTGCGTCGCAAGGCGTCCGCCTCCTCACGTCGGCGGCTACCGTCGGCTGTTTGGTGAGCGCAAAGCATGATCAAGAAATCTGTCCGCAGAATCGCCAGGGTATTCGCGATCATCATCGCCTTGAGTTTGGTGTTCCTGGCGGGCTGGAAGTGGCACCTTGATGCCACCTACTTCCGCGGTTACGACGCAACCGCCCCGCTGAATTTTCAGCTCGTCGAGGAAAAGGATACGCCCGCCTACCACTGGACGAAATTTTCCTACGCCGGATTTCAGGGCGATCAAGTGCCCGCGGTCTTGGCGACGCCCAAGGATGCGCCCGGACCGTTTTCCTGTGTGGTTTTCGTTCATGGCATTGGGAACGACAAAAGCTTCATGGCCATGCACAGGCTGGACGAACCGTTCGTCAAGGCGGGGTTCGCGTTTGTGTGCTTCGACCAGCTCATGCGCGGGGAGCGGAAACTCAAAACCAAGTCCGGATGGTCGGAGGCGGAAGCGTTTCGCGTTCGGGCGGCGCATACCGTCAATGACACCCGCCGGCTGATTGATTACCTGGTGACGCGGCCCGACATTGCAACAAATCGAATCTACCTGGTCGGCGCCAGCTATGGCGCGGTCACCGGCAGCACTGCCGCTGCGTTTGACGAGCGCATTCGCGCGGTCGTTCTCACTTATGGCGGCGGGAATCTGCGGAAACTGCTCACGGGGGATGCGCTGCGTAACGAAATAAAACTCTGGTCGCTACCGATGGCCGTGGTGGCATGGTACTTTGGCAGCGTGGCGGATCCCGTCAGTTACATCGGCCAGATTTCGCCCCGACCGATCCTGCTGCAAAACGGCAAAGCCGACACGGTAGTCGCGCCGGCTGCCGCCCAGGCATTGCAGGATGCGGCCCGGCAACCCAAAACAATTCTTTGGTACGAGGGCGATCACTTGGGAAAAACCCGCGATCTGGATATGCCGTTGACGACCCGCGTCCTGGCGGATGCGCTAAAATTCATTCAGGAAGTGGACGCGAAAGCAACCGCCGGAACCGCCACCGCCAAGAACCCATAAGATCAAATGCAAACCAAACATCATCGCCGGGCTATCGGCTTACACTGGAACTCCAATGCCTGGCGCATGGCAAAATGGTTTGGCTGCACTTTGATGCTTTTCGTTCTCAACGGTCACCGCGTAACCGCCGCACCGGATGACCTGCAGGTTAGCGTTTATTGCACGGCGGGCGAGGTCCAGCAAATCCTGGCCACGCCGGACGGAAAAGAACGCGTCCTGCGCGCGGTCCAACCCCTCAAGGTTTCGCGCCTGTTTCTGGAAGGCCGGCGCGGCGACGAATATGTGCCGCCGGTGCAGTTGCGCGAACTGCGCGATTTTTTTGCCGCCCAAGGAATCCAGTGCAGTGGCGGCATTGCCACCGTGCCGGGCGAGAAGTTCGGCGTGCGGCAAACCGGCGGTCTCGCCTGGCTGAATTGGGAAAGCCCGAAAACGCCGGGCGACGTTGCGGAATTCTTTCGTCAGAACGCGCCGATCTTCGATCAGATCATCGTGGACGACTTTTTCTGCACGGGCGACGTCTCGCCGGAATCCGAGCGGGCTCGGGGCGGACGCTCCTGGGGCGATTACCGCCAGGACCTGCTGGTTTCGCTCATTGAGCCGATGATCGTCCAACCGACACTCGCCGCGAACCCGCGAACGCAGCTCATCCTCAAATTTCCGCAGTGGTACGACCGCTTCCACCTGTTCGGCTACGATCCGGCCCGGATGCCCGAGCGGTTCGAGCAGGTGTGGGTGGGGACGGAGGTGCGCGATCCCAACACCCCGCGCTGGGGGTACCTCCAACCGACCGAGGGTTACATGAACTTTCGCTGGCTTTCATCGGTGGCCGGCAAAAAAGTGCGCGGCGCCTGGTTTGACCACATCGAATGCAGCGCGCAGAACTTCGTGGATCAGGCCTACGAGAGCGTCTTGGCCGGTGCGCGGGACTTGACGCTGTTTCACCTGGGCGATCTGCTGACCCCGCATCCGGGCGACAAGTTGCTGGCGGAACGGATGCCGGAGTTGCAGAAGCTGGCCGACCGCCTGCGCGGCAAAACACCACGCGGCATCGCCTTCTACAAACCGCCGGGTGCGGAAAGCGCGGAGAACATGTACCTGGCCGACTACCTGGGCATGATTGGCTTGCCGATTCTGCCTGTCGCGCAGTATCCGAAGGAGGCGAAGGTGGCATTCCTGCCCGTCCAAGCCGCGGGCGATGGGCAACTTCTCGACCAGATGCACCGTCATCTCAAGCGAGGCGCAACTCTCGTGGTAACGCCGGCGCTCTTGCGGACGCTCGGTCCCGCGGCAGCGAAATTGGCCGGCGTTTCGGTCGGCGCGAACTGCGAGCCGGCGACCGCAGAAGCGGTGGACATTGCCGGCAACACCACGACCTTGGACGCGCCCTTGGAATTGGATGCGGCCATGCAGGCCGATGCGGGTGAAGTTTTGATGACGGCTGCCTTGCCCGACCGCAAAGTGCCGTTCCTCACGCGCAAAGCCGTGGGCCGGGGAGAATTGCTGGTTCTGAATGTCCGCACCTTTTCCGAGCAGGACTTTCGCGACACTGGCGAATGGCTGCTGGCCCCCAAGCGACGCGGGCTGCCGACCGTTCCACAAACACTGGCGGACGCCATCCGGGCCCGGCTGCTGCCTCCGCTGCGGGTGGACTTCCAATCGCCTTCCGGCGTGCAGTTGGTTCTGTATGGGAAGGAGGCTTGGGTTTACAGCTTCTGCGACGACAGCGTCCGGGTTCGGTTTGGCAGACGCGCTTTTGAATTGCCGGCCCATCAGTTGGTGTGGCTGCCGTAAGCGGGGCTAAAACACTCTCATCTCAGGCCGCCTCGGCGAGACTCACCCACTGGATTCCTATCTTGCGCGAAGCGTAACTCAGTTCTGCCAGCCAGGCGCTGCAGCGCATGATTGACGCAGGCAAGTTCCCCGCGCTCGTTCAACCACAGATAGCTTCGGCGCTCCTTCGCTCCGCTCAGTCAGCCAAAGCTATCCTTGTCCGTCAGCCTGCCTTGTCACCTCTGTTTAATCGTTGCATCGCCGACAGGGGGGAGTTCGGGGAGTTGCTCTCGCAGCCGCAAATAGAAACTCTGCAGGTGCGCAATCCCCTCTTCAGCTGATTCCGGTGTGTAGGTTCCGAGCTTGCATTCAAACACACGAATTAACGTGGATCCTTCGGATTTGGGAATCACGTCAATCACACATCCGGGAACCCCGGTCGACTTTTCGACGTATTTTAGCGCTCCGGGTAGCGAGCCGGCGTAATTATCTTCAGTGGGGACGGCGCCTGCCCTCTCTACAGCATTTGTGACCATAGCCAACGCAACCTGAGGGCTTGCACTGACCTCGAGGCTTATGGTCGAGATTCGATCGCAACCGGTTAATACCAAGAACAGGAAAAAAACGGCAAGGGAGCAAAACAATTTCATGCTGGCGACATTGTTATTCGGTTGCAGTAAATGCACGGGAGCACGCACGCTGGGTTTTCGCCACGGCCCGTGTTCGCATGGAGTTATGTAATCCGGGTTGCACATTTCGATCAAGGAGTATCGCCACGGCTGGGATGAGCAGGCCGGGAAGCGAGCAAGCCTGACTGGACTTGCCCCCGGGAATCCTGATTCAATGCCGCCATGAAAGCGCATTTCCGATTCTCTCCACTGTCTCAACTTCTCCTGTCGCTCTTCCTCGCCGGCGGCTTGCTGGCGCAAGAGACCAACCGCGCGCTCATTTTTGAACCCGATGTGAAAGTGCCGATGCGCGACGGCGTCCAGCTCGCCGCCAACATCTGGCGGCCGAAAGCGGAGGGCCGTTACCCCGTGATCCTGATGCGTTCGCCCTACGGCAAGATGGATGAGAAGTTTGACGAGGCCAGGCGCTACACCGCCGCCGGTTACGTCATGGTCGTGCAAGATTGCCGCGGGCGCGGCAAGTCGGAGGGTGCGTGGGATCCCTTTCGTTACGATGTCGAGGACGGCTTTGACACGCAGGAGTGGGTGGGCAAACAACCCTGGTGCAATGGGGAGATCGGCACCGCCGGCGGCTCCTACGTGGGCTGGACGCAATGGGCCGCCGCCGCCAAGGCGAGCAAATATCTCAAAGCCATGGTGCCAATCGTGCCGTTCGACAATGCCCACGACATCGCCTACACCGGCGGCGCGCTGCAACTGGCTTTGCTGATGGGCTGGGGCACGGCGGTGGGCGGGGTGGCGGTCAGCCCCGAAAAACTGCCGGATGTTTTCCGCCACTTGCCGCTGAATACCTTTGGCGATCAGTTCGAGAAAAAAATTCCATATCTCAACGAGTGGGTCGCGCATGCGACCTACGATGACTATTGGAAGCAGCGCAGCATCGACAGTCGATATGCGGAAGTGACCATCCCGGTGCTGAATATCGGCGGCTGGTATGACATTTTCTCGAAGACCACGATCGAGCTGGTGGACCAGGTGCGCGCGTCTTCGCAGGATCGGGAAGTTCGCCGGAATCAATTCGTGGTCATCGGACCGTGGGGTCACGGCGTGGGTGGGCGAAAGATCGGCGAACTGGATTTCGGCACCAACGCGACCTTCAAGGTTGGCGAATGGCAGTTCAAGTGGTTCGAGTATTGGCTAAAGGGACGGGAAACCGGGGTGGAAGACTGGCCGGCGTATTACCTTTTCGTGATGGGCGAGAATCGCTGGCGCAGCGAAAACGAATGGCCGCTCAAGCGCACGCAGTTCACCTCGTACTATCTGCACAGCGACGGCAAGGCCAACTCCCTCAATGGCGATGGCTCGCTCAGCACCGTCGCTCCCAGTCAGGAAAAGCCCGACGAGTTTGCCTACGATGGCGACGATCCCGCGCCAACCGTGGGTGGGAACAATCTCGTCGGTGCCGCCGCCGGGCCATACGATCAGACCAAGGTGGAGGCGCGCGAGGATGTGCT
>JADLHS010000023.1 GCA_020848635.1 Limisphaerales bacterium | reverse complement strand
TTTCCACCCGGTGCATCAGTACGACCAGGCTGGCTTGATGGTCCGGGTTGGATCGGCCTGCTGGATCAAGACCTCGGTCGAATACGAACCACACGCCCTGGCCCAGCTCGGCGCCGTGGTGACGAATAACGGCTTTTCGGACTGGTCGGTGCAGGATTTTCCGCGCGCGACCCATGACGTCTGCCTGCGGATTCGCCGAACAGCGTCGGACTTCATCATCGAGTTTGCCGCCAACGACCTTGCCGACTGGAAGTTGATGAGAATCGCGCATTTGAACCTCGAGAATGTTGTGCCCCTGTCATGCGGACTTTATGCGTGCAGCCCGAAAGGCCCCGGTTTTCAGGCGGAATTCCACGCTTTAACTATCGTTCGCCCGCCAGGCTGAACTCCATCGGGAGGAGTTTTCCTCCCATTGATTTCCCCACCACGCCATGTGCGTTCAAGGAGGCGACTGCAGGAGTTTTCGCATCGCGGCCATGAGGACGCTTTCGACTTCCGGGGCCACGTTCGAGGCGGGTGGCGTCGTTTCATAGCCCCCTTGATCGTAGGCGATGGCCGTCCCGATATACCACGGCGCGTAATCACCGTAAGCCGCCACGGCAACAAATAAGTCCGGGCGGGCTGCCTTCGCGGCCAGTTGATATTCCACGAAGGCCTCGCCTGGCAGGTGTAGAATCCGGGCGCGGCCCAGCCCGAGGCAAGCAATGTCAATTTGGTGACCAGCCAGGCAGCGACGCAGCCAGGCCAGCTTGGAAGCGTTGCCCTCAACGACGAACTTCGGGTCGCGGGCCTGGAGTTGGGCCTCGAGTTTTTCCCGCACGAGATGTTTCGCGGGCGGCAGCGCCACCGGCTCGACGCTCCAGCGCACATCGTTTGCGGCAATGGGCTGTCGCTTGGTGTTCTCCCAAGCCCGTCGCATGCCGTCGGCGAGCCGCTCGGCAAGCACGACGCGATTCTCTGGCGCGCCGTCATTGTATTTGCCCGCACCAATGTTGCCGCCCGCGCCGTCAAAATGAATGGGCAACGCCGCCGGGACCGCCAACTGCCGGAAGAAGCGGGCAATCCCGGGAAAATCAGGATTGGGAATTCCGGTGCGATAATAACTCTGCGGGTGGGTTGCATAGTAGCTCAACACGGCTACCGGACGCTCGCCATTCCAAAAGCTCACGAGCGAAACCATTGGATCAATGACGCCTTCCGGCTCGGCCCGCACTTTCGGATCGGTGGTGGCCGTCCAGCGCGTATCGCGGACTTTTCCGTCCGGGCCGAGAATGCGCCGGTTTGAGGCGACCTTTTCGACTTTTGCCTCCCCAAGGCCAAGGTGAGTAATTGGTTGTGCCCGCGGCAGGGCTTTCCGGAGCGCGGTCTCCAAATGGCCAATCACCTGCCGTTGAAAGCGGCTGTCATATTGCCGGGGATCAAGGCCAGCCTCCTGGAGCATGCGCTCGGCAGAGAAATCACAATCGGGCGCGTCGTGCTGGTGCAGGCTGTGGACCGCCACCCGCTGGCGGGTCGTGCCCGCAGCGTGCGCCAAGGCCTCCCGAAAAGCGTCGTGCCCCCCGTTCGCTATACCAATCCAATCCACCGCACAGAGCACAATCGGCTCACCCGCCCCCAGCAGCACGATGCCGCGGGCCCGGAGTCCGAGATCCCAACGGTTGGTGACCGGATCATAGGCCATCATGGATCCGATTGGCGGAGTTGCATCAATGTCGAAGGTAGCCACCCGAAACGTCGTAGGTGCGGCATTGGCCTTGGCTGGCGGCTCCCCGGCGGCGGCCCACGGGCTGACCAAGTACCAACCACAAGCAACGAAAAACAAGGATCTGAACATCGGCATAGCTAAGCGTGGTTCTATCCAAAATGCCAGCGCGGATAGTGGCAACCCGCGGGACGGCACGATTGCCCGGCCGCAAGTATGTCCCCTCAACATGATTTTGGCTCCCTTGCTATCGTCCTTCGCAACAACTATTTTTCCGCACCAGCACACACCAAAGCAAGAAACCATGGCCAATTTAAGAGGTAAAACATTATTCATCACCGGCGCCACGCGCGGGATCGGGAAGGCCATTGGTTTGCGGGCGGCCCGTGACGGCGCCAACATTGTAATCGCCGCGAAGACAGTCGAACCGAATCCAAAGCTGGCCGGCACCATTTATACGGCGGCGGAAGAAATGGTGGCGGCGGGGGGGCGAGCGCTGGCTTGCCAGGTTGATATCCGATTCGAAGATCAAATCCGCCACGCCGTCGAGCAGGCTGTTACAACTTTTGGCGGGATTGATATTCTGGTGAACAATGCCAGTGCCATCAGCCTGACCGGCACTTTGGCGACGCCCATGAAACGGTTTGACGTCATGCAGCAGGTGAATGCGCGCGGGACGTTCGCCTGTTCGCAGGCCTGCCTGCCGCACCTGCTGAAGGCGACCAATCCGCACATCTTGAACATCGCCCCGCCCCTGAACTTGTCCGCGCGGTGGTTCGCGCCCCATTTGGCTTACACTCTGGCCAAATACGGCATGAGCCTGTGCGTCCTGGGCATGGCGGCGGAATTTCGGGAGCAAGGCGTGGCGGTCAACGCCCTCTGGCCACGCACCACCATTGCCACCGCCGCCATCCTGAACCTGCTGGGCGGCGGAAAGGTCATGCGCTGCAGTCGCAAGCCGGAAATCATGGCGGATGCCGCTGAAGCGATTCTGACGCGCCCCAGCCGCCAATGCACCGGAAACTTTTTCACTGATGAAGACGTGCTGGCAGCCGCCGGCATGAAGGATTTTGCCCACTACGCGGTCACGCCGGGCGAAGAGTTGTTCCCCGATTTGTTCTTGTGAGCCAGCAATCGCCGGAGCAATAGTTCAATGCCCGGACGGGTGTTTTGACGAATGTCTTGAATGTGGACTTGCGGGAGGTAGTCTGGGGTTGAAGTTGCGTGTAGAGTTGTCTTTCCAGCGAGCAACTTGGTCAAATGATTCTTGCCGCTCAATTGAGCCATGGCCACAGCGACCCGGAACTGTTTGTCGGGTTCTTGGGGGGTGTGATCTTGATCGGTTTCGGCGTGTGGGCGCTCATCAAACGAATGTTGAAGGAGACTGCGCAACCGGACCCTTGGGATCAAAACATCGCTGCGGAAATGGGAGAGGCAGATGCCACCCCGCTATGTCACCGGTGCCTCACCGCACACGATGCCTCGACCGACTTTTGCGCCGTCTGCGGTGCGGCAGTCGGACAATACACGAATTGGCTTCCTTACCCGCAGTTACTCTCGGTCGGTCATGCACTGCGCATCGGAACCAGCGGAGAATTTCGCCGCTCCCCGCTGGCAGTTTTCTTTTTCTTCCTGGTCAGCCTAGTCGAATACACCCTCTTCGCTCCGGTGTATTGGATTGTCATGTTCCGTCGCCTGAACGAGCCACATGTGCCCGACAATTTACCCCAGCCAGCGCCACCCAACCCTGGAGCGACCAACCCTTGACGCCTGATAGGCGGGTTCATTTTGAACCGTAACCGACGGCTGACATCAACCATCCTGCCGCGAAGGTTACTTGTCCCGGATGTAATCGTAAACGTTCAGATAATGCTGGCCGGGATGATTCCACGAGTAATCGCAGCGCATCCCATTCACCATCAACTCGCGGAAGTGGTTGGGGTAGGAATACCACAAGCCGATGGCGCGGTGCAGCGCGGACTCAATGCCGGCGTGATTGAAATCATTAAAGGTGTAGCCGTTCCGCTCCTGAAACGGCTTATCCGCATAATCGGCATCGAACACCGTGTCCGCCAGCCCCCCGGTGGTCCGCACGACGGGTACAGTGCCATATTTCAACCCGATCATCTGCGTCAAGCCGCAGGGCTCAAACAGACTCGGCATGATAATCAGATCCGACCCGGCATAAATCAGTCGCGATAACTCCTCGTTGAAACCGAGCTCCAGATGACAATCCGGATGGTCGTTGTAGTGGCGCTTCAAGCCCGCGAAATGGTGCGCAATACGTCCGTCCGGACTCGTCCCCAGCAGGACAAACTGACAGCCGTTCTGCAAACAATATTGAATTGCATGCGTGATGAGCGGCAGCCCTTTCTGATGATCCAACCGCCCGACGTAACAAACAATGGGCTTGAGGGAGTCGCGCAGCCAAAACCGCTGGCGCAGGGCGGCCTTGTTATCATATTTGGCATCCAGCGTCTCAACTCCGTACCGACGGGGGATGTGGCTGTCTGTTTCGGGATTCCAAACGTCATAGTCCAGCCCATTCAAGATGCCGCCGACCTTGCCACCATGCACATGCAGGGTGTGACCCAGCCCATAGTTCACGGACGCGTGCATGATTTCATGCGCGTAACGGCGGGAAACCGTGGTGACAAAATTGGAATAGACGATCCCGCCCTTCATCAGGTTGATCGCACCGTGATTGAAATTGTCTTGCAAACGGTCGGGATGGAAAAAGTGAGCATGCCGGTTCAATCCGGTCGCGCGAAGAATGTGTTCCCGCGTGACACCCTGATGCTGAAGATTGTGCAACGTGTAGCACACCCGCGGATGCGTCAGGCCCAGTGGCTGGTAAATTTCGTACAGCAACACCGGCACCAACCCCGTCTGCCAATCATGACAATGAACGACATCGGGATGCTTTCCGCTTTTGAACATGAACTCTAACGCGGCGCGGCAAAAAAAGGCGAACCGTTGGTCATCATCCGGGTGTCCGTAGAAAATGCGGCGGTTGAAAAAGTTCTGCTCCGAGTGAGGCTCAATCAAAAAACATTTGCGGCCATGCACAAAGCCAAAAAAAACGCTGCAATGAACGGTGCCGCCGTACCACGGCACCCACAAGTCCTGATAGGCGACCTGCAGTCCGTAAATCTGATCGTAGCGCAGACAGTCGTACTTCGGCAGGATGATCTCGACGGAATTGCCGCGGATTTCCAACTCCCGGCTCAAGCCAAATACCACGTCCCCCAAGCCGCCTACCTTGGCCACCGGCGCACATTCCGACGCAATTTGGATGATATACATGACTGCGCTTTCCCTGCGAGTTGCAAAGCCTTTGCTTCCATGCCACGCACAACTTGAACTCGGATTACCAACGCATGCTAAGCGGTCGGGCCCGCACGATGCAAGAACCGCGTTGCGCAAGCCCAACCGGGATCATTCAAATCAGTTTTTGCCGCATGGCAATCTGGCTCGCAACGCCGAGCGCAACGCCCGGCCTCAGGTTTCCGGCTGCCAGCGGCCCGGCTCGGCGGTGAGTCGGCGCAACAATTGCGCATCGGCGGGCGGGAAAGCGTGGGCAACCAATTCCTCCCGGCACACCCATTTAAAGGCCGCGCAGTCGAGGGGTTGCGGCTCACCGGCGTACAGGCGGCACACAAAGAATTTCAGATGAACGGTTCTTTCGCCATAGGCATGTGTCACGCTCTCGAACAATTCGCCCACGCTGACCGCCACGCCAAGTTCCTCGCGTAATTCGCGTTTGAGACACTGTTCGAAGGTTTCCCCCGGCTCGCGTTTGCCACCGGGAAATTCCCACAAACCGCCCAGGTGATCGCCCGCATGCCGTTGGGTGATGAGGAGTTGCCCGGAACGAAAGATCAGCCCAGCGGAGACTTCGATGATTGCTGTTCCCATCTGAATCCGAATCCTTCTCTCAGTTTTAATTCGCCATCCGGCAACCAGATTAAGCGCAAGCGGAAGCGCATGGGCCCGGACGGCGCTCACCGTCCGATGCTCTTGTAAATCCACCCGAGCTTTTCCATCTCCTGAGCCTCGAAGAGATTGCGTCCGTCAAACATGATCGGATGTGTCAACGCCTTGCGCGCCCGTTCGAGATCGAGTTGCTTGAATTCGTCCCACTCGGTCGCCACCACGAGGGCATCGCAGCCTGCCGCGACCTCGTTCATGTCCTCCACGTAAGTCACGTCCAGTAAGACCGCCCGCGCCTTGTCCATCCCCTTGGGGTCATGGACCCGCAGCGTGGCCCCTTCCTTTAACAATCGCTGGCAAAGGTCAATGGCCGGCGAGGAGCGCACATCGTCGGTGTTTTGTTTGAACGTCAGCCCCAGCACGCCGATGGTTTTGCCCTTCAGCACCCAGAGCGTCTCGGTGATCTTCTTTACGAAGCGCTCCATCTGTTCCGCATTGATGTGCTGCACTTCCTTGAGCAACCGAAAATCGTAGCCGCTCTGCTCGGAGATTTTGATGAACGCGCTGAGGTCCTTGGGAAAACAACTGCCGCCAAAACCGATGCCCGCATTGAGAAAGCGGCGCCCAATGCGCTCGTCCAATCCCATGCCGGTGGCGACTTCCTGCACGTTGGCGCCGGTGGCTTCGCACAGGACCGACACGGCGTTGATGTAGGAAATCTTCAGCGCGAGAAAGGAATTCGACGCGTGTTTGATGAGTTCGGCGGAATTGATATCCGTGATGATGATCGGCGCATTGAACGGTTCATAGACCTGCTTCATCGCCGCGACGGGGCGCGGGGCGCGCACCCCGACGACGATCCGGTCCGGCTTCATCAAATCCTCAACGGCAAACCCCTCCCGGAGAAACTCCGGGTTACTCACCACGTCGAACTCCACCTTGGCCTTGCAGTAACGCTTGATCGTCTCGGCCACCTTGTCGCCGGTCCGCACCGGCACCGTGCTTTTGTCCACGATGATCTTGTAATCGGTCATCGCACCAGCGATCTCGCGGGCGACGCGCTCGATGAAACTCATATCCACTGAACCGTCCGGTTGCGGCGGCGTGGGTACGGCGATGAAGATCACATCGGAGCGTTCAACCCCTTCCGTCGTGCTGGCGGTAAAGCTCAAGCGGCCCGCTGCGACGTTCTTTTGGACCAACTCCGCCAGGCCCGGCTCATAAATGGGAATCCCGCCTCCCTGCAATACTTTCACCTTCGCGGCGTCGCTGTCCACGCAGACCACATGATGGCCGACCTCCGCAAAGCAAGTTCCGGTGACCAATCCGACGTAGCCCGTTCCGATAATCGTCAACTTCATAGGTCAGATGAAAGTTCCCGATCGTGCTCCGCGGCCCTAGTTGGCTTTGGGAGCAGCCCCATTCGTTGCGCTGCCAACCGCCGGGGTCGAGCTGTTCGCCGCCACAATGGGCCCCAGTTTCATCTGTAACTCATGCGCCCGCATTCCGGCTTCCGAACCCAAAGTCCCGCTCAGATCGGCGCCGGCAACTTCCTCGAACAGTCGCAAGGCCGCTTCCAGTTTTCCCTGGGACTGGTAGATGCCGGCCAGTGCGAACCGGGCTTGCGGAGCGGTGTTGGCATTGGGAAAACGATCCACCAAACTCTTGTAGGCCGTCGCGGCTTCGTCCAACTTTCCTCCCGCCGCAATGCTCGCCGCCAACCCCAGGTTCGCTTGGGCCGCGAACGGGTGGGAGGGATATTCCCGGAGAAACCGTTCGAACTGCGCCTGCGCCTCGACCGGTTTGCCGCCGGCGAACAACTCGCCCGCCCCCAGCAATAATGCCTGCGCCCCGGCTTGGGTGCCTGCATAAGTCGTCGCCACGCTCAGTATCGCTTCGGGCGATTCCGTTCGGCTAAATGCCCTCGTTACCAGCGCCGACGATAACGCCTGACCGGCACGCGTTTCTTTTTCCTGATGCGACCAGATCATGATGCCCACCACCGCTCCGGCGCCGGCCACGCCGGCCGCGCCCCAGGCGACTTGCTTCTTGTGCTTTTCGAACCAGGCCCAGAGTTTGAAAAAATGCGCCGACTCGGTGATATCTTGTTCCATAATTGAGGGCGCAATCTTCCGGGCGGAACCGTAAAACGCAAGCTTGAAATCCAGCTTTGCCGCCGGCGAAGACCTTCGCCGTCTGCCAGCACCCAATGGGACACCGAACACCCAACCCAGATAAACGCCCGCTGGCGGCGTGATCCGGACGTGTTCAGCACCAGATCTTCAAGCCGCACTTTCCTCTCGTTGCCTCACGGATAAACGATACCGGCGGTTCCAAGTAAGCCGGTCACTTTAGACCCCGTTTCCGGTCTTTGTGCTGTACCTCCATTCTGGCCGGTTGGATCGCCAGTTAAAGGTTTCTCGTGAGCGTTAATGGAATCGCGCAGGCGGGGGGGGGCCCAGATGACGCGGATTCCTGTGCGGTGACTCTTAGCCGGGACCATGCAGTAGAAGTTGATTTTTCATGTTGTTTAGCTGGTGAACGCAGGGCGATTTTCTACTGCATTGCCGTTGGGTAATGGACTCGAAATCTTCTCCCAGAGTCGGCACCACCAGGCG
>JADLHS010000022.1 GCA_020848635.1 Limisphaerales bacterium | reverse complement strand
CCCTTGGAATTGGCCGGCGCGGAGGCTTTAAGGGCGGAGTCCGGCTGCCCGGCTGGGCGTGGAACCACCGTTTTTTTTAGGGTGTCGAAAAATCCCATAGGTCACAAATCCATTCGCTCGAAGCCCGCGGCCACCAGATCGCCGCGTTCTCTCGACAGAATCCATTCTGCCGCTAGCTACCCTCTCCATCGGCAGCTTGTTTGCGCGGCTGTAGCCAATTGTGAGAATTTCTTTGAAGCTGTTTTCCGGCGGGTCACCTCGGGGCATTTCGCGACCATCGAAGCCAAGTCCGACTGGGACGGGCATGCGGGTAACCGGCGGTGAATGCAAAATGTCCCCGCCCAACCTTGCGGTTGAACGAGGACAAATTTGGGGGATGGGAGTTCGCCGAGCTCTCTTTCCCGTGCCGACATTGGGCGCACACCTTGCGGTGGCTGCCGGCTTCCCGACGCCATTCTCCGCGGCAAACGGAGTCTCCGGCCTCGTGGCAGGGCCGTCCAACCTCTCGCGAGGTTGAATTTCGAGTGAGGCTTTTCAGCTCGCTTCAGCTGGTGGTTGCGCCACCGGCTTGCGAACCAGGTCAACACACGTCTGGGATTGCTCGTTCGCGTCTTGACCACTGGACACTGGTCGGCCACCGCTCTTGACGGTGCGTTAGCCAGCGCCACGGGTCTCGCCTCTTAACTCTCAGGTTGCTTTTCGTTCACAGGTCAGCGGTGTCGTTTGTAACATCGCCGACGTTTGAAAGATTTTCACACGACCTGCCGGGTCTGTGTGTTCTTCCCGGTGCGTGCGCTCCGTTTGTCCATCTTTCGACGGTTTTCGTTGGGCGGTTTCAAACGGTTTGATTGAATCCGCCAGAGTCGCACGCTCCGTGCTGATGCACAGTAGCAACCGAATACCCTCTGGGTAACTGCGATTCACTCAGGCTCGAAACCTGCCTGAGCTACTTGATCCGACTCGGAACGGTTTCTAATCGTTCCTGATCGCCAAGTTCCTTTTTCGCGTAACTGACACGCGCGAACGTGCCAGAGGAACTGGTGAATCCTGCCTCCGCCCCCGGAACTTGCGCGCCGGCTTGAGAGGGGCCGCGCCAACCAGCCTGGCCCGACCTTTCCCCAGTCACCTGGGATTATCCTTGAGCCGGACGACAACGTTCTTGCGATCACCACCGCCCGACCCAGCTCTTTCAATGAACTATGAACATCATAACGCAATCCGGCCATCCGACAACGAAACCTTGTCCACAGGGTTATTGACCAAATCCGCCGGCGGACAATTGCGGCAGCACGCTGCATCGTCAACGAAATCAGGGCTGGGCGCCAGGCGCCAAGAATTTTATTCACCACCGCCACGCAGAAGGAATCCGGGCGGTGAAGAAGTTTTAGCTTTGCTAAAAAGAAAAAACCGTCCCCCAACCTTTGCGGCAACGCCGTTGGACAACTGGCGGCGTCTTTGTTAGCCTGCCGGCGATTTATGAGCTTGGAACCCAACGCACCGCCCGCTGCCGCACCCGCGCCATCCGATTTCATCCGTGAACTTGTCGCCCAGCATGTTGCGGAGCACCGCTATCCGCAAATCCAAACGCGCTTCCCTCCTGAACCAAACGGTTATCTCCACATCGGTCACGCAAAGAGCATCTGCCTCAATTTCGGCATCGCGCACGAATTTGGCGGCGTCTGCAATCTCCGGATGGACGACACCAACCCGACCAAGGAGGATATTGAATACGTTGATTCCATCATCACCGACGTGAACTGGCTCATCGCCGGCTGGGCGGATCATTGCCTGGGATTGACGCCCGCGAAAGCCCCGTTTTACGCGAGCGATTACTTCGACCAGATTTACGAATATGCCGTGGCGCTTATCAAGCAAGGCAAAGCCTTTGTCTGCGACCTGTCCCCGGCGGACATGGAAGCCTATCGCGGTGCCCCGGATCGGCCCGGCAAGGATTCCCCGTTCCGTAATCGCCGCATGGAAGAGAACCTAGACCTTTTCGCCCGGATGCGGAACGGAGAATTCCCCGATGGCACCCGGACACTCCGCGCAAAGATCGACATGGCGTCGTCCAACATCTGGTTGCGCGACCCAATTCTCTATCGCATTCGCCACACCGAACACCATCAGACTGGCGCAAAATGGTGCATTTATCCGATGTACGATTTCGCGCATTGTTTGAGCGATTACATCGAAGGGATAACCCACAGCATCTGCACCCTGGAGTTTGAGGTGCATCGCCCGCTGTATGATTGGATTTTACAGAACCTGGCTTTGCCGCGCCCCCTGCCCCACCAATACGAATTCGCGCGCCTCAGCCTCGGCTACACGGTGATGAGCAAACGCAAGCTCATGCAGCTCGTGGACGAAAACCGCGTCACCGGCTGGGACGATCCGCGCCTGCCCACCATCAGCGGCTTGCGGCGTCGGGGCGTTACGGCGGAAGCACTGCGCAATTTTGCCTACCACCTCGGCATCACCAAATACAACGGCGTCACCGATGTGGCCGTGCTTGAACACGCCATCCGCGAGGATTTGAACCGCCGTGCCCATCGCCGGCTGGCGGTGCTCAAACCGATAAAATTGATTATCACGAATTTCCCCGAAGGCAAAACGGAAGAACTCGAGGCCGTTAACAATCCCGAAGACGAAAGTGCCGGCAAGCGAAGGATTGCGTTCAGCCGCGAGCTTTATATCGAACGCGACGATTTCCAGGAGTTGCCGCCCCCGAAATTCTTCCGGCTCAAACCCGGTGGCGAAGTGCGCCTCAAATACGCCTATATTATCAAGTGCGACGAAGTGGTCAAAGACGCCGCCGGAAACCTCACCGAATTGCGCTGCACTGCGGATCTTGAAAGCAAAACCGGCGGGGCAACGGCGGGCCGCAAAGTCAAGGGCACGATTCATTGGGTGAGTGCCGCGCTCGCAGTGGACGCCGAAGTCCGCCTCTACGATCGCCTTTTTACCGTTCCCGAACCCGATTCGGAGGGTGACTTCAAAGCCCACCTGAACCCGCGCAGCCTCGAAATCATCACCGCCAAATGCGAGCCAAGTTTGCAAGCAGCCAAGCCAGACGCCCGCTACCAATTCGAGCGCATCGGATATTTCACCTTGGACATAGACGCTCAACTCTCAACCAAGAACCCTCAACTAATCTTCAATCGCACGATTACGTTGAAAGACACCTGGGCGAAAGCGATGCCGAAGCAAGGAGCTTGCTCTCGCTGATCGGCCTGCTCGATCGGCCTCGGCGGGCTTGTGGCGGGGAAGAAAAAGAGACGCGTTTAGGACGAGGGCGGACCACCCACTAACTTCCCCACTTCCTCCGGCATCACGATCTTTTCCTCGCGCGTCAGGAGATTGCGAACGCGCACCTTCGAATCGGCTTCCACGCTTGCAGTGTGCGCGGCTTTCAATTCCTGTGCCCGCTTGAATTGCTTGTCGGGTTTCGCCGGCGTGAATGAGTATTCCACCACCCGCCCGGCAGCACGCAAATCCTGAATGAGCTTGAGTGATTCCAGACGCAACGCCTCGTGCTCAATCAACACGAACACGTCCACGCCACCGTCAAATTGCGGGAGCAGCCCGCGGGCTTTGAGCAGTTCCAGCAGCACCACGTCGCCCATGCCGAAACCGAGCGCAGGCAGATTCACTTTGCCGCCGCTGATCAGTTTGACGAGATTGTCGTAACGCCCGCCTCCCGCGATAGCACGAAATTCGCCCTTGCGGTCGAACGCCTCGAACACCGGTCCGGTGTAGTAGGCCAGCCCGCGAATCACGCGATAGTCCACTTTCACAAAATCGCCCAAGCCACGCGCGGTGAGATTATCGAGCATGGCCTTTAGTTCCACGGTTGGTTCCCCCGCCTCAATGAAACCGTTCACGGCATCGAGCGAAAAGCCGAGGGCGGCGAGTTTTTTCTCGGTTTCCTCCGGCGATGTGCGTTCCAGTTTGTCAATGACCTGGTAAAACTGATACTCCCCTCCAGTTCCGTGTCCGGCACTTGGCACTCCGCGTTTATAGAATTCCTGCCATGCATTGCGACTGCTGAGCCGGATGACAAAATCTTCGGCGGTCAAACCGAACGAGCGCAGCGTGTCAATCAGCAGCGCGATAAGTTCCGCATCGGCGGCGGTATCCGCCTCCCCGAAAATGTCGGCATTGAACTGGAAGTGCTCACGCAGCCGGCCTTTTTGCTGGCGCTCGTAGCGAAACAGTTGCGGCAGGGCGAACCACTTGATGGGTTTTTTGTAAGCGCGTTCATGCGCGGCTACCATGCGCGCCAAGGTGGGAGTCATTTCCGGGCGCAACGCGACGGCGCGGTCGCCCTTGTCGGTGAAATTGTATAATTGGCCAACGATTTCCTCACCACTTTTGGTGGTGAAGAGCTCAAGGGATTCGAGCGGCGGGCCATCGTATTCGCGGAAACCGTAGCGCCGCGCGGCCGCGCGCCATTTGCCGAAAATATATTGGCGGGCATCGGCGCTCCCCACATCTTTGTGGGGAATGGGTTCAGGATAAAAATCGCGAAAACCAGGCAATCGTTCCATAGCTCGCCGGGAGCTTAGCGGCCCGAAGCGGAAAGGCGAAAAGAAAAAGGCGCTGGCCACCCGGCAGCGCTCCCAACGAAACATCGGCGGTTGCGGCTAGACTTTCTTTGGCGGCAGTTTGATCACGTCCGTGCGCATTTCCTTGCCCGCTTTGAATTTCACGACGGAACGGGCTGGGATGGGCACGTCGGTACCTGGGGCTTTGGGATTGCGGCCCACGCGCGCCTTGCGGGTTTTCACCTCGAAGACTCCAAAGTTGCGGAGTTCCACCTTGTCGCCATTGGCAAGGCATTCCGAGATATGATCCAACATCTTTTGAATGACGTCGAACACCTCTCGTTGCACCAAGCCCGTCTCGTTGCTGATACGAATGACCAGATCGCGCTTTGTCAGTGTCATATGGTTAGGGGGTTTTGGGAACTATGTCGGTTGCCATACTTTTATAACCCATTGAATGCCGGCGGTCAAGTGACGAAATCACGAGAAAAGCCGAGGCGGGCGGTCCTAGTAATAGAGCTAAACTCTTGGCCATCGGCCATGCCTCTGGTTTAATTCCGTAGAAATCTCGGCGACTGCCCACATCCTTATGAATGAAACCAGCTCCATCGAACTCCAGCGTGATTGTACCGCGGTGCAGATCCCGGCGGGCAACGCCACCACCCTCGGCGCTGGCACGACCGTTCAAATCACCCAAACGCTGGGCGGTAGCTACACCGTGCAGTCCCCGGGTGGTCTGTTCCGCATTTCGGCCCAAGACGCTGATGCCTTGGGATTCGATAACCTAAAGCCTGCCGGGGCGGAAACCCTTTCGGGCAGCCTGAATGAAGAATTGATCTGGTCCACCTTGCGAACCTGCTTCGATCCGGAAATCCCCGTCAACATTGTTGACCTCGGCTTGGTCTATGACCTGCAACTCGCAAAACTTCCGGACGGCAACAGCCGGGTGGACGTGAAAATGACGCTCACCGCACCCGGCTGCGGGATGGGGCCAGCCATTGCCGGGGACGCCCAAGTGAAACTGTTGAACCTTCCCGGGGTGGAGGACGCGCAGGTGGAAATCGTGTGGGAACCGCCGTGGCATCATTCGATGATCACGCCGGCCGGGAAAAAGGTTCTCGGGCTGGAGTAAATCTTCCGCCGAAATCAAACGGGACTGAACCCGAAACGCAGAGTCAGTCCCAAGCGTTTCGGAATGATCGCTCATTCAGCTAATTCGGGGCGGGCGGAAAAGGCGATTTTTCATTCGTGCCAAGGCTCCTTGAAAAAATGCGCTCCACAAAGGGCTTCAAGGCGTCATTACGCAAGTTCCCCATGACCCAACCGTCTCGCTCGCCGGAGTAAAGGGTGAGGTAGGTGCCGTTGTTGGAGGTGGCGCTGATGGGAAAGCGAAATTCACGCTGCTTAGTCGTAATGCAGGCAAATCGGGTCCAGCCGCCTTTGGGATGGTTTGGGCTGATGGCATAGGTGTCTGCCAGCAGCCGCAGGAACTCGCGACCTTCGCCGTCGGTAAGCGTAATCACTTCCGGCTTCGTGACCCCGTTGACAAACGTGGTGGCCTGCAAGGTGATTCGCTCAACCTCGGCAGGGTTGAGCTGCGTCAGTTGAGCACGATGGCGGAGTTGTATCGGCCAGAGAATTGTCAGCCAGAGCAGGACGCCAACAATCCCCGCAGTAAGCACGATATTTCGCGGATTGCGCCAGAACTCGTTTTTCATGAACCGTCCGGACGATGGTGTGCGCCCGGGCGCAGGGTGATCGTTGGTACGACAGCCCGGCGCACGCCGTGGCGCTGGATAAACTCCGGCTACGGGTTGGTCAACTCCAAACCGCCTTGCGGCTCCGGACTGCCCGTGTCCCAGTTATCCGGCCGCTTGTACCGCTGGCGTTGGTCCAGATAAAACTGATAGGCCGCCGCGGAGCTGTCCGAGCCATGCACGCGCGGCAGTTCTTTGACCTTGTACCAGAGATAGCCGGTGCCGATACCAAGGATTCCGCTGCACAGCATCGCGACGGCATTCTTGGAAATGGTGCCGGTCACGATGCCTGCGATTGATGCCCAAGCGGGGATGACCCACATTTGGTGGCCGTAATTCTCTTCGTATAGCTTGAAGTAGTAGGTCACGTTGCCAAAACCGCTCAGCGGGGAGCCGTCGCTCTTGCTGAAGAAGGTGAAGGCGTCCCCAATCGGCTTGCCATCGGTCGGGTCAAAGAAGAGCGCCGCTCCATAATCACCAGCGCCCATGCCAAAGGAGGCAAAATAGCCGGTGTAGTCCTCCTGGTTCCACATGTTCCAAACGAGGCCGGCGTAAACACTGATGGAGTTGCTTGGCGTCCCCATCTGTTGACCAAAGTAGAAGAAGGCGCCGCCCTGCGCACTGGCCATCGAGAAGACCATCTCGAAGCCCAGCACCAGCATGGAATACTGCATGAACTTGACCCCGGCGGCGGCGAACGGAATGGTTGCGTTCGCAGTAAACAAACTGCTGAAGGCCAGGGCACCGCCGGAAATGTCCACGCCCGCATAACTCAACAGCAACCCCGCAGCCGGAGTCGCGAAAAGGCCTTTGATGGTTCCGGAAACTCCGAGCAACGCGGCGTCCGGGAATAGCGGACTCAACCGCTTCAACTGATCGCCGAACGTGTAACTCAATCCAATCATGGCCAGCGTTCCGAGAATGGACGCGGCCACCGCCATTTCAGCAACGGTGAACCAGCCGGTGGGATCCAGCCGGTTGACCGGATCGTTAAGACAGTACTGGTACTTGTGCAGGGTCTGTGGGTTGAAGATGTCGCCGAAGAGCGGATCCTCGGTTGTGAAGCGCCCATTCGCGGGATCATAGTAGCGCGCCCGCAAGTAATACTGCTGTTGCTGCGCGTCGAAGGATTCGCCGCCGTACAGGT
>JADLHS010000021.1 GCA_020848635.1 Limisphaerales bacterium | reverse complement strand
GTGCCGACGATGGGTAAAATCCGACTCGGATGTTTAAGCAACCAGGCATAAGCGATCACCGACCGGCTCACGCCCCGGCGATTTGCCATGTCATCCAGCACATGCACGATGTCGTCCGTTTTGTAGTCCCGTTGCCCGGGCAGCAGACGTTTCGCCCCCTCCCCCAGCAAACCCGCCCCCAAGGGACTCCAGGCCATCGGCGTGAGGTTCTTTTCCAGACACTGATCCAAAGTCCCGTCCTCGAAGGCGGTGCGTTGGGCGAGGCTGATTTCCACCTGGTTCACCACGAGGGGAAATGGGCAATGGGCTTGCAACGCATTCAGCAGCGACGGACGAAAATTACTCACACCAAAACTGCGGACCTTGCCCGCATCGTAAAGCCTCGCAAACGCGCCGGCAATTTCGTGCGGATCGCCAAGGTAATCCGGCCGATGCAGCAGATAGAGGTCAATCGTCTCCATGCCGAGCCGGGCGAGCGATTGCTCACACGCCCGGACGATATGGTCGGCCGAGAAATCGTAGCGCCCGGGGGACTGGGGATTCGGTTGGCCCGCCGGCCGCACGCCGCACTTGCTGACGACGAGGATTCGCTCGCGCATCCCGGCGACTTCGCGCACCGTGCGGCCAAGGATTTCCTCGCACTTTCCGCCGCCGTAAATATCCGCGCCATCGAAGAGAGTATAGCCTGCTTCATAAGCGGCCATCAACGCCACCGCACCGCCCGCTTCCGCCGGCTCGTCCGCGATCCGCCAGCAACCGTATGCCAGCCGGCTAGCGACCAGTGAACTTTGCCCAAGCACGATGGTTTTCATGTTACTGAATTGACGAAGGCAGCGGGGTATTCGATTCCCTGGCGGTTGGCCAGGAAAGCTCCACAATGACCGGCGCCCAGGAAATATGTTGGATCAATTTGCGTGTGAAACGCTCGGCTTCCGGCGCCGGCACACGGGCGGTATTCGTAACGTGAACGGTCACGTCGCGGCGTGTCCGTTGCAGTTCCGCCAACACCGGCTCATACCGGCGATAAAAGTCAAACTGGGTAAGCAGCAGCCGGCTCGGTTCGAGCGTAATCAAACCAACCAGGTCGCTCTGGGTCTCCCGTCCCTGCGGGCGAACGACGTAATCACTGTGAATCAGGTGCAAGTTAGTTGGCGGGGCGGCAAGGTAGAGGTAGGCCGACGACAACACGACCGGTCTCATCGCGGCAGTCGAACTGGCGTGAAGCTCTGCGGTCACGATTCGACCTGCGTCCGCACAACTAACATCCCGCGCGCACCACAAGCCCCACGTTGTCATTCCCACCGCGCGCAGGCCGCCGATACCGATGCAAATTCCGCAGAGACTGATTGCAACGGCGCGCGAAACCAACAACCGATTCGCCGCCACCAACCAGGCTAGCCCCGTGCCCACCGTGAGCGGCTGCAAATACGCGGCGAAAATTGGAATGTAGTTCGCCGTGAGGTAAAACAAACCCATGCCACAGACCGCCAGCGTGCCAAATGCGGTGCCGAGAAAAAGGGCGAGCACTGGCCCGTAGGCTTCACGCATGCCAGCCCGGATTCGCGGCCACCCCGGGACGGATAGCAGCAGCACAACCAGAAATCCTGGCAACGAGCGGATCAGTTTGAGCAACTTGTCGGCATCCGGCATAAGCAAACCGGGGGCGGACGGATTGTCCTGGGCATTTTCAAGGAATCCCGACCACCACTGCGGAAAACCATGCTTGCCAATGGCCAGCAACACAAAAGGCGTGAGCCCCATGACCAAAAGCGGCAACCACGGCAGTTTGGCTGGGCCCAACCAGGAACGCAGCACAACCGTCACACCCACCACGGCAGTATAGACTGCGCCGAGTTGCAGGCTGGCACAAACAACCAAAGCGAGCAGCAACGCGCTCAACCAGAGCGGACGCCGGCTCCGCCCGGCGCCCAGCCAACCGACCATTGCCAGCACCGCGCCCGCGCCCAGAACATGCGCCAGACTGTCCGGACGATCATGGGCGGTGATTGTGAACAGAAAACCACCGGCAAGATGCATTACCCACGTCGGAAGCTCCAGTCGCTTCAAGATCAGGTACACCAACGCCGTCCAAATCGAGATCAGGAACACATGGAATCCCACCGCCACCTGGACACTCGTCCCGAAAATCTTCATCCAGCCGAAGAGCGCCCCCTGGTAAAGCAACGGGTAGGCGCTGAAAAATTCCGTGCCGGAATAGGGGCGGGCGATGGCGATGGATGGATTGACGAACGCACCGCCGCCGAGGGAGTTAACGACCGCCCCGTCGTAAAAATCGGCGTCGTTAAAGGGGACCGGTTGCCCTGTGAACAAAAACAGCGCGATCTTCCACCCCACGAAAAGTGCAAAAACAGTTCCCGGTTTCGCCACGAGCCAGCGCATATCGGCGCGCAGCCTTTCAGAACGGCACCGCTTGTCAACGCCCAACGCCCTCAGCTATGTTGGACGCACGACATGCCGCCGCCGAACGCCACCCCATCGTCAACCCCAGTTCCCCTCGCTGTGGATTTGGATGGCACCCTCATTCGGACCGATATGCTCTGGGAATCGCTCGGGCGGTTGCTTTGCCGCCACCCCTTCGTTGCGCTGCGCGTTCCCTTCTGGTTGCGGCGCGGGCGGGCGTATTGCAAACAACAACTCGTCGCCCGCGTGACGGTTGATCCGGCCACCCTGCCCTACCACAAAGCGTTTCTGGACTGGCTCAAGGAGCAAAAAGCGGGCGGGCGAATACTCATCCTCGCCACTGCCTCCGACATCAACATGGCAACCCCCATCGCCAACCATATTGGTTTGTTCGATGACGTGATGGCCAGCGACGGCAAAACCAATCTGCGCAACGCCGCCAAACACCGTGCCCTCACCGAACGTTTCGGCGAGCATGGCTACGATTATGCGGGCAACTCGACCGACGACCTTGGCGTCTGGCCCGGAGCCCGCGCCGCGGTCGTCGTCAACGCGCCCGAATCGCTTGCCCGACGGGCCGCAAAAACCACCAAGGTCGCCCAGACTTTTCTCCGGCCGACCTCGCACCTTAAATCGCTAGCCAGCGCGCTCCGTCCGCTCCAATGGATCAAGAACCTGATCTTGTTCATTCCGGTATTGACCGCACACCAGTTGGGCGATCAACCAGCCCTGCTGCGGGTAACACTCGCCTTCGTGGCATTCTGCCTCGCCGACTCCGCCGCCGGTTTGCTGAACGCCTTGCGCCACCTCGACGCCGACCGCCAACTCCCGACTCAGCGGCATAGCCCGTTAGCCTCGGGTGATCTACCGCTGCAATTCGCCCTCCTCGGCATCCCCCTGCTCCTGCTGGTCGCCCTGGGGTTGGCCCTCGGCTTGTCGTGCCAGTTCGCCATTGTCACCGGACTGTTCTTTGCCACCGCCATCAGTTACTCCGGGCGCTTAGAACACATCACCCTGCTCGAAGGGTTGTTTGTCGCCGGACGCTACGCCATCCGCCTCGTTGCTGGTCTAATCGCCGCCGGCATCCCCTGATCCAACGGACAATCCGGGTGCTCCGCGTTGGTCTTTCCGAGCCGGACGCTTTCCGCATCACTTTCCACGTTGCCCAATCGCCAGTTGCTCACTAGGATGCGCCGCACTATGGCTCAGCCCCAAACCCCCACGACTTTCTCCGCCCGCGCGGATGGCCGGCAGCCCGACCAACTTCGCCCCATCCACTTTAGGAATAACATCGCGCCCTATGCCACTGGCTCCACGCTCATCGAGTGGGGCAGCACCCGCGTCATCTGTGGCGTCACGATTGAAGACAATGTCCCGCGGTGGATGAAGGAACAAAACGTCACCGGCGGATGGATCACGGCCGAATATTCGATGCTCCCCTATTCCACCCTGCAGCGCAAAGCGCGCGATATCACCAAGGGGAAGATTGATGGTCGGTCGCAGGAAATCCAACGCCTCATCGGTCGCGCCATGCGCGCCACCCTCGATTTGGAGAAACTGGGCCAACGCACGATCTGCGTGGACTGCGACGTTCTCCAAGCTGATGGCGGCACCCGCACGGCCGCCATCACCGGCGCCTACGTCGCGCTGGTCATTGCCATCCGGCGTTTGATCGCCAGCGGAAAGCTGGCAGAGAACCCCATCTTGCACGCCGTCGGCGCCGTGAGCGTCGGCATGGTGAACGGCCAGGCCTTGTTGGATTTGTGTTACACCGAGGATGTCGGCGCGACGGTGGATTTCAACATGGTGATGAATTCGGCCGGCGAATTCATTGAACTGCAAGGCACCGGCGAAGAAGCCACCTTTAGCGAAGGCCAACTGGCCGAATTGTTGAAACTCGGCAAGCTTGGCGTCCGCCAGTTGCTGGAAGCCCAGGAAGACGCCCTGGCTAAGGCCTGACCGCTGGCGAGTCGTAGAAACGAAACATGCCATCGGGCCGGAAAGCAAACGCAAGCGGATCGAAAACTGAGCAAGTCGGAGAAACCGCCATTACTTCTCGCTTGTTCCCGCACTAATTGACCCGCTCTCGATTCAAGCCAACCACGCCCCCCCCAACGCGAATTGATGCCTACCCACACCCCCACGATCCTGCACCTCATCCGCCACGCCGAGGTCGAAGCCCGCTATCAGGGCGTGTTCGGCGGTCGCATTGACATGGAGCTCTCGCCGCGCGGTCAGGACCAGGCCACCACGCTCGCCAACCACTTTCGCGGCACGCGCTTCGATCTCATCTATGCCAGCCCGATGAGGCGCGTCCAGCAAACGCTCGCGCCGGTGCTCAAGTATTGTGCAACCAAACCCGTCATCCTGCCCAAGTTGTACGAGGTGGATTTCGGCGACTGGACCGGCCTGGACTTCGACGAGGTAAAAAACAAATTCGGGTGCAGCGCGAGCGAATGGCTGAAACAACTCGATCGCGGTGCGATTCCCAACGGCGAGAACATCGCCGCCTATCGCGCACGCATTGCGGCCTGTTTGCAGGAAATCCTAGCTAGCTGTCCGGGACAAACCGCTGCGGTGTTCTGTCATGGCGGTGTCATTCGCATGTTGCTCTCCCTGCTCCTCAACCTGCCCTTCGCCGAAATGGACCGGTTCGAAATCGAGTACACGAGCATCACGTCGGTCAGCGTCAAACCGGAGCGCACGCGCATTCAGTTGCTCAATTTCACCCCGTGGCGCGACCTTCCGGCGGGACAACCAAGGTAAAGCGGCTCGACCATCGGGCGGGCCCGGGAATGCGATCGCCACGGGGAATCCAAACCATCGAAACCGGCAGTCGCTTGATGCCCACCGCCACGTTCCTCTGGTTCTTGAATCCAAATCGCGCAGAAGGATCCCCTCCGCGCGCAACCTGAGCCTCAGGGTTTACGCGGCCAGCCTCCGCGAAACGGTCGTCGTCGAAGCAATCACCGCCCTCTCAGCCATCGCTCGCCCAGCGAAACGACAATCCGCTGGATGCTTCCCTTGCGATCAAAAATCGCGCGGGACACTTCGGGGTCAAGTTCCAGTGAGGTGAATTGCTGCCGTGTGCCATTGGCGTAGATCAGAGTGAGCGAGTCATCCTGGCCAGCCGCGGGGACTTGGCGAGCGCGCCCAAACCTGGCCGCAGACGTTGCGCGGCCGAGTTGATAGATGATCGGAGTCTGGCATAAGGTGAAGGCCAGCGCATTGGCCGGCAGTTGAAGGCGCCGCGCGGCGCCCCCGAGATCGAAATACCGGAAGTCCGATGGAGTGCGAAGAAATTCCTCCCGGCGTAACAAAAGCGGGCGGAAATGAATTTTCCCCGACGACACGAACACGCCCAGTTCGCCCCGACGACACAGGATGTCTTCTTTTACTTGTCCCGTCAGGCCGGGTTGGCGCGCGCCCGCCTGCGCCGGGGTATGCGAATACGGATCCATCGGAAACGCGCCGTACTCTTGAGGCGACTTGCCATCCCCCAACCCGGCACGAACATCATAATAGGAAGCCGCCAAGCCGTTCAGCACGGTCGCCGGGACGCCGGAGTCAACCGCCCGGAAATAGGTTTCCTGCACGGCGAGCAATAGTTTGGAAACCATGTGCCAGTAAATCGAACCCAGTCCTTCATAGCCAAAGAAAGTGCCGGAGCGACCCGTGAAGGATTCATGGTCGAACAGCCGCTCGAAAATTTCCAGCACCAGCGGCGTGTCACGTTGGATGAGGCGGGCGTAGCGCGGGGTCGCAAGTTCGTTCAGAATCCGCCGCAGGTCCCGTGCGTTCGTCATGGTGGCGTTGAAGTGAACGCGGCCGGCGACATCACGTTCGATGAGGTACGGGTTGGCATCAGCCAGGAGCTTTCGCAGCAGCGCCGAGCGGCGGATTTCCTTCGCCGGAACGAGGTTGCGCTCGACAAAGCGCGGAAGCTGGCGGTTGGGGTAGAGCAGGTAACTGTGCTGGTCGGCGCGATACATCGCGCCACGCTTGAGCGCAGCAAGCAGGGTCAACGACTCCCCCGCGGAGAGCTGGCCGGAACTGAGCACCGCAACCTGGCCTTCGAGCATCTCGTACAGCCGACGAATGGGAAGTGCCTTCCGGTCTTCCAGCCGGACCAGGTTGTAGGAATGGTAAAGGCCATCGGGTCGCCGATTGGTGTGGATGGAATGATGTGTCCAGTCCAATGCGAACGCGAAGAAATCGAGCAATTGCTGGCCGCTGACCGGCGTCTTGCGTTGGGAAAAACCGCCGCTGTAAATGCGCTGCCGATATTCACTCCCGGCGCTACCAAGGTCATCCACAATACGGTGGCGTTGGGCGTCTGTTATCTTTCCGCCGAGCATCCCGCGATGCCGCCTGAGCGTGAGATTCAATGCGTCCAGAAATGCGGAGACTTCCGCGGACAATGTAAAGTTCTGGTCGGCGCGGCCGCGGAACAACTCCTGGCAGAAGGTGAGATAACGACGGATGTAGTAGAGCGTGACCATTGAACAACCGTTGCCGACGAGGGCATTATTGGCATCGTTCCATTCCGGGCGCTGGGTGTTCAACCAGATGCCCGCGCCAGGGATGAAATTCGACAGCTTGGCAAGCAAGGGTACGAGCAACTTCTCGGTCAGATTCACCAGCCGCACCTGGCCATGCTTGTCCCACACGAGTTTGCCATCCGCGCCTTTGGCCTGGACACGTTCCTGCACGATTTGCTCCAGGTGTTGATCGAAAACGACGCTGTCCTTGGGATTGGCAAGCAGGCTCGCGTATGGCTTGATGCGGTAGGGCACGTTCGCGTAGGCGAAGATGTCCCGGGTCAGGAAAGCGCGCAATGCCACCGGCTCATGGTGTGCAAGCTGTTCAAGGAGTTTCAGCAGGTAGATGATCTGGTGATCGCCCCAATAGCCGATGTAGGACCAGGGGTCGTGTGCGGCCACCACCTCCCAGTCAATGCCGTTGCGCGTGATGCGATACGGATTGTAGCCATCCGCAGTCGAGGCATTGAGAAACCGGCAGATCATGCCCGCTGTGTAACCGGGGAACGAGAGCGCAAGGGCCTCCCAATTCTGGAAAATATCGCGCCAATTGCCCTCGTAATTCAAGCTGCGCTGCCCGTCGGCGTTGCGCGTCGTGATGGAAAACTTGTTCCACGGTCGGCTGGGGTCACCGTGGCGGCGGCTGAAGGTGAGGGGAAGATACTCCCGGCAGACGCGTTCGAGTTGCGGGTCGCCGACTGCAGCCGCCATCGCCACCATGCGCCCGTAGAGCACCAACTTGGGCAGCCGCCGGAAAAACGCGGCGTGCCGCGCAGCGATTTCCGTATTCGCGTTTTTCACGAAAGCCAGCAGATCGTCAGTGTCCAACTGGTAGCCGTCGTTGAACACGCCGCCGCGCATGATGTTGAACAGGGTGTTGGCGTAATGGCGCGCGCCCCCCAGCGGGAGGGCGGTTTGCTGCAGGCCATCCGCCGCCGCGACGAGGCGCTGTAATTCCACCGTGCCCCGTTGCACATCAGCCAGGACGGACTTCCGAAGTTGGGCCGGCTGGCGGAGAAGTTGATTGAGCCGGGTGACGCCGGACGGGCCTTGGTTGACATCGGCCACGATGAGCCAGTCCGTGGATTGCCCGCGACGCAAGGACATTTCACTCTGCACAAAATACGCCCCGCGCTCGGCGCGAACATCCGTCTCGGGGTGCAGCGATTGGCCCGTCCGGAAGCCATCCAGTTGCACCGAAGAGAGCAGGACGAGTTGGCGCTTGAGGCCGACAGACCAGGCAACGGTCGTGCGCAACGCTTCGGCGGGCTCGGGACGGTCAACGGGTATCGCGCTGAGCCGGAACAAGCCGAGGCCGGTTTTCGGGAGTAGTTCGCTCTTTTTGTAGGCGTCGTGCAGTGTGCTGTATTCGAGGTTGAACTGGCTGCCGGTGCCACAGGGCATCAGATTCTGCACGCCATCGAGCAGCGTCACCCGAACCGCCCCCGCGCCGGCGTTGATCAACCAGGCCCGGCGGACAAAGCCAAATTGCTGACTGTTAAACCAACCGTAGCGAAAAGTCAGCGCGAGATCCTCGTTGATTTCCTCAAACATGAGCTGGTTGCCCCAGAAATTCTTGTAGAGATTCCGCCGCACGCGGTAAATGCCTTGGGCGCGATCCGAAAACGGCTCCCAGAGATGGGTTCGACCTCGCCGGTGGACGCGCAGCAGTGTCTTGCTTCCGGTGACGTCCGCCATGTCGCGGATTTTATCGTCCGTGTAGTAAGGGAAGAGCGCGAGGTTGGCATCACGCCGACCGGCGGTCAGCCCCCCGTTGCTGGAAATAAACAACCAGTGGTCGGCGTCGCTGACGACCGTCATGAAGAACGGCCGCATCTGGTCGTAGTTGGCAATCTGGTAGCAAGCTTCGCCCGCCAAAACAACCTGTTTTCCTGCGATGGGATTCCGAGGAACACGGAGCGCGTTCTGGCCCAGGTACAATTGGCTTTGCATTTTGGTGGTAGTTGGGCGGCCCATCAAGTGGCCTGGGCGCGGCGGGCGTCGAGATCGGTTTTCATCAAGTCGGTCGTCTTCGCATCGATCGTGTAGAAGAACATGAACACCGCGCAGGACATATAGAGAATCCCGGGGATAACGGAAACCAGAAGCTTGATGCCATGGATGGAAGTATCGGTCTGGGCGGCGTTGGGCACGTATTGATAGACCGTCAAAATCCAACCCGCAATCGCCGCTCCGATGCCCCAACCGGCTTTCTGAGCAAAGGTGGCCGCGGAGAAATACAAGCCGGTTGCGCGACGTCCGGTCTTCCATTCGGAATAGTCCGAGGAATCGGCAATCATCGTCCACAGCAGCGGCACCGCCGGGGCATAGGCCATCTTCGCCAGAATGTTCAGCACATAGATGCTGACGATGTCTTTCTCGCCGGGCAGATAGAGAGCAATGAAGCACAGACCGGAAAGGAGTGAACTGGCAATAAAAACGTTGCGATTGCCGAACGCCTTGGCCAGCGGCTTGGAAAGCGGCAGGGCCACAATCAGCGCAATGGTGCCGATGACGTTGAACAGTTGAACGCTGTCTTCCTTGCCAATGTAATACTTGAAGTAATAGGCGATGGCCGCATTTTGCATGGCGAACATGATGAACGAGATGATGCCGACGCACGCCAGGATAATCCACGGCCGGTTCTTGACGAGATTCTTAAGGTCTTCCTTGAGCGAACTCGGCAGATCCGTGGAGGGTTGCACCCGCTCCTTGGTCGTCATGAAGGTGATGAAAAAGAAGACCAGGCTCAGGATGCCAAATACAATCACGGTATATTGAAACCCCATCGCCTTGTCGCCACCGCCAAAATACTTGGCCAGCGTCAGCGCCAGGCCGGTGACAACAAACTGGCCGATGAACGCGCAGATGAAACGATAAGTGTTGAGGCCCGCTCGTTCATAGGTGTCGGAACTCATCACCGCCGCGAGGGAAGAATACGGCAGATTGACGGCGGCGTAAGCCGTCATCAGCAACACATACGTAGCCCCGGCATAAAGAATCTTTCCCGTCTCGCCAAAATTGGGTGTGGTGAACGTCAGAATGGACAACACCGCATATGGGACGGCGCCGAACAGGATGTAAGGCCGGAATTTTCCCCACCGGGTTTGGGTGCGGTCCGAGACGATCCCGATGACGGGATCAATCGCCATGTCCCAGAAGCGGGCGACCAACATGATGGTGCCAGCCGCCGCCGCGGGAATTTTATACACGTCCGTGTAAAAAAACAGCAGCCAGAACCCCACCATGTCCCAGACAAAATGCGAAGCGGTATCCCCCAAGCCGTAACCGAGTTTTTCCTTGAAGCCCAGCGGGCTGGCAGCGTCGTTTCGTTTGGGCGCAGGCGTGCCGGGCGGTGTCCCCGCAGCCGCAAAGGCTTGATCGTCAGCGTTCATTTTATTGGTTGGAATTGTTACAGAGACTCAAGGCTCAGTATCGGCAGAGGCAGTTTGTTGCGGCTTGGCCGCATCGTCCACATAGAACGGAATGTTCACATGCGCGGCGTGGCCGTGGCCGTCAAAAATGTAAGCAAACAGGCGGTAGGCCCCGGGCTTGATCGGGGCTTTCACGGAAATTTCGCCGACTGTGGGGACGGCGATCAAGCCCGAAACTGTCGCCGGCTTGGATTCGGCGTCTCCCCCCATCTTGGTTTCGGTGCTTTCTTCCATGACCTCCCAACGGTAGGTAAGCGAATCGTGCTCAGGATCGCGGGCCTCAACTTTGGCGATGTAGTCCTGCCCGGCCTGCAACCGGATGCTTTGCGCGGCGGTCTTTCCATCCAGCCACGCGCCTTCCAAGCGCGGACTGCGGTTGGTTGGCCAGCCACCGGTCCAGAGATATTGCATCACGTCCACCGGGGCCGTTACCTCCCCTGAATCCAGAAACATTCCATACCAGGTCGGCGTGCGTTCCTGTTTGTTTCCCCAGAGGAACACATACGAACCGAGACAGAGCTTCTGGTCCGGTTCGATGACGGCCCGGTAGCGTTTCTCATAGAGGTCGGCTTTTGTCGTGCTGTCGTTCTCAATCGGTGCGCCCCACGCAGTTTTACCGCACTCCCAGTGACCGGTCGCCCCCCATTCCGTGACGATGTATGGTTTGTCCCACCGCGCCTCGTGCAGGTATTTGGGAAGATTGGAGATGTCGCTATACATCTGAAAGGAAATGAAGTCCAGATCAGGCGTGCGGGTCTTGACCAGCTTGACTGTCGCCGGATTGAAACCAGCCAGGGTCGTGGTGGTCGGATGGTTGGGATCCACTTCATGGATCATCCGGGCGAGCTCATTGACGGCGTCCCAAACCTTCGGATTTTTCTCGAAATTCAGTTCGTTGCCGACGACCCAAAGCAGCAATGCGGGATGGTTCCGGTATTCGAGAACCTGCGCTTTCAACAACGCGAACTGCTTGGCCACGGCGTTGGTGTTGTCATAGTCAAAGCCACGGCGCTCGTGGTCCACGTCCAAGCCCATGGCGACATACAGGCCGTTGGTGAGGGCGCGATCCAGAAACTGCTTTCCGGTGTCACGGCCATTCTCCGTGCTCCACGTGCGCATCGAATTTCCGCCATGCGCCCGGAGTTGCTCCGGCGAACCAAATTCGACCCCGGCGCCCTTGATGTAGAACGGTTGGCCATTTACGTGGAGTTGAAATTTTCCCGCAGTGTTACGAAGTTCAACTTTAACCGGCTGAACGGTCGTCCCGGCTTGCGCCGCCGGGGACGGCGCCCGGCGACAAGAGCTGAGGGCCGCAGTCACAAACACCGCCAGCAGCAGGGTCGAGAAGCGGACAATTGGGTTGCGTGTCTTCATGGTGAATTTCATTTACGCACCAGGCAGCCCTCGAGTTCCTCCAGCGTTTTGCCCTTGGTCTCCGGGATGAAGAGCAGGACAAAGATCAGGGCCGCGACCGCAAACAGGCCGTAGCCGAAGAAAGTCCCAGCGGAGCCGAAGGTGGACAATTCCCACGGAAAGATCATCGTCACCGTCGCGCTCACGACTGAATTCCAAAAGCCCACCAGCGAAATCGCCGCGCCGCGATATTGATTCGGGAAAATCTCGGACAACAACACCCACATCACCGGTCCGAGTGAAATTGCGAACGAAGCGACAAAGCCGATGATGGCATACAGCACGAGCGACGCGCGGATGTTCAGTGCGGCCGTCACCAGGGACTCCTGGTACGGTTTGATGCGCTCGGCGCCGAACCGGGTGACCAGATCAGCGGTAAATTCCTTATCGGTGGCGAAGCCCTTATGCTCGACCTGCTTCAACTCGCCGATCAATTCCCCGGGTACCTTGGCGGTGGCGAGCACGGCATAGGATTTCTCCGTGACTTGATAATTGGCATTGTGAAACGCCCAGGCACAGGTCAGCAACGATGCCGCCATGCCGGCGGTGCCAATGACCAGCAGCGGTTTGCGGCCCAACCGATCCACCCACCGGATCGCCACAAAGGTCATGCCTAGATTCACGAGGCCGACGAGGACGGCCTGTTGAAACGCCGCATTCACCCCGCCGCCGGCTTGCACGAAGATGGTCGGCAGATAATAGAAAATGGCGTTGATGCCGGTAATCTGCTGGAAGAAGGCGATGGCCAGCCCAATGAACAGGATGAACCGCATGCGGCGGCCAAACAGTCCGCCCAAGCTGACGCCAGTGGTCTTCGCGGTGAAGCTTTGCCGGATGTTGCGCAACTCTTCCTCGGCCTGTTCGCCCCCGCAGGCTTTCGTAAGAATCTCCCGGGCGCGTTCCGGCTGCCCTTTGCCGAACAACCAGCGCGGACTTTCCGGCACCGCAAACAAGAGGAAGAAATAAAGCGCGGCGGGAATGGCCTCCACACCCAGCATCCAGCGCCAGTTGTTTTCGCCGGAATGCAGAAGGAAGTAGTTGGAAAAGAAGGAGGCCGAAATGCCGATCACGATCATGAGTTGATTGAACGAAACCAGGCTACCGCGCTGTTTCGAAGGCGAAATCTCTGCGATATAGACCGGCGCAATAAGAATGGATCCACCGACGGCCACACCTGCGATAATCCGCGACAGCACAAACACCGTGAAGTTCGTCGCCGTCGCCGAAAGGAGCGCCGAACCGGCAAACAGTACCGCCGTGATGATCAGCACCTTTTTGCGTCCGAAGCGATCGCTCAAAAGCCCGGCCACCGCATTTCCCCCCAGCGCACCCCAGCCCAGACAACTTACCGCCCATCCGAGTTTCAAGTCACCGCCGACGCCGGTCAGGTCGAAATACTGCTTGATGAAGGGTACCGTGCCCGAGATTACGGTGGCGTCGAAGCCCAGCAAGAAACCGCCGATTGCCACAGTCAGCGCGACCCAGATGATATACGGCTTGTTTTGATTCATGGAATTCTTTGTAAGCGCCTTGTCGGCAGCGAAAACTAGGTTAGTTAGTGGCCGATTTAGCAATTTAGTAAAATAAACATTGACTCGAATCGAACAACGTAATACTAGTTACTACGCAGCTAGTCAACTAAATACCAACCTGCTTCAAACACGTCGGATTACAAACCGAACAACCAGCACCAAAACAATGAGCCGATCCTTCCGATTTACCTCTCGAAAAATTATGAAAAAACTAACCGCAAGTCTCGCAATGCTCGCAGTGGTGGGTATTGCCAAAGCAGATGTAACCAACTACTGGGCGAACGGAGATTTTGAGTCGCTGCCAGCTGGGACAAATTGGGCTCAGAATTCGGGCGGCGGCACTTTCTTCTTCGGTTTTCCAGCCTCGGGGGGCAACCCCGGGGGTTACGCGGTCATCACTAACACAACTACTGTCGGCTATGCTGTTTTGATCGCTGGCAACACGCCTCAGAGCGGTGATCCAATCCCGATCGCTCCACTGGGACTCGTCGCCGACGGAACTTACACGTTTATTCAGGATATGATTACTTTTACCCCTGGCGGCGGTTTGGAACCCGGAGTCAAAATTGAATCATGGGGTCCTAATGGCAAGATCAGCGAAAACGGCGGTGACCAGCGTGCTACCGGAAATTCCCCCGCTTGGGAAACCTATTCCTTTCCAGTCACCCTCGCTCCGGGTACGACTGGGATCAAGATTGTGCCGCTTTGGGCGCAAAACGCCACTGTCGGATTTGACAACATCGGTGTAATTGTGCCGCCACAGGCTCTGGTTGCGGAGATCACAAGTCCGGCAGAAGCTTCCGAGAACAGTAATGTCGCCTTCACAATTGAAGCGACGGGCACGGTCAGCCCCGCCGCAGTCACCAATATGTCTTTCTATGACGGCGCCACCCTGCTCGGCAGCGACAGCAGTTTCCCCTACAGTTTCACGTACAGCAACGCGCCGATCGGCAACCGGACGCTGACGGTGGTCGCAAAGGATAATAGCGGATCTTCGGCCACATCGGCGGAGGTCAACATTACCGTCGCAAGTATCGCCCCGCCCCCGCTTACCTACCCGACCAACAACGCTCCGACGCCTGTCTGGCCGGCGGTGGTTATTAAGTCGCTGAAGAACAGCAGCGGGACCTACGTGGACAAACCCGGCATCAACTGGTTTGCCGAATGGGGGAGCGGCACCATTGGTGGCAACTATACGATCACGAATACCGGCAGCGTTGTGCTAGGTTATAAGAACCTATCGTATGAGGGAATCGAGCTTGACCCGAACTATAACACCGGTGGCGAAACAGACGTCAGTGCTGCGACCACCATGCATGTAAGCGTGTGGACGACCGCCAATCAGTTTGGGATCAAACTCGTCAGCGAGACGCTCGGGACGCCCGAGACAAAGGCCGAGGCAGAGTACCGAATGGACGATGCCAGCGGCGTCATCACCAGCAACAATTGGGTCAGTCTTGACATACCGTTGTCGGCGTGGACAAACCTGAATCCCAATCTTAATCTCTCGAAACTCATTCAAATGTTATGGACTGATAATTTTGGCGCCGGCGTTCAGAATGGCACCTTCTACATTGATAACGTCTTTTTCTACAATAACACCCCCATCATCCAGTCCCCAGCCGTCAGCGGCACGAATTTTACCCTAAAGGTGGCTTCGCAGACTGGAATCAATTACGTGGTGCAATCAACTCCCACGCTTGCCGCCGCCACTTGGACGGGGATCCAGACCAACGTCGGAACCGGCGGCATCCTGAACTTCACGATCCCGATTCCCCCGGGTAATCCGCAGCGGTTCTTCCGCATCAACGCCCAATAAACCGGAGTTCTGCGGCAAAGCCGCCTTGCATCCAAAACTGTTTCGGCAACCACTTGGGTTGATTGGTTAATGGGTTCGGCGGGGGTGTCCTCCGGGACACCCCCGCCGAAATGTTTTGCGCGATTCATTCCTGCCAATTTGCGGCAAGTTAGAGGGTTGTGTCGCCGAGGAGCCCCATGGAATATCGCCCGGGCGAGAGGCAAAACGGGGAATCTACGTTTAAGATTCAAATCCAGGTCCTGGCCCGCTTGCTTTTGCTCACGTCGGCCGGCTTTGCTTCGTCGGGAATCGCCCAAAGTCTGCCGGGCTGGACATTGGTGTGGGCCGACGAATTCGCGTAGAAGCTATTTGTTCACTTCCCGTTGTGGCTCAAGCTCGACTATGCGCTTAAAGGCCTGACATACAACCGCCACTTTGCCATCCATCAGGTATGACAATTCCAAATTCGATTGAAGGCCGGCGTTGTCGGGGTGTTGTTTTGCGGCAACTTCCATGACACGAACAGCAATGTCGAGCTTGCCAAGTCGTCCAGCAAGGCGACACCGGCCTCGCTCATCAGGATGCGCGGCACGGTCGTTTCAAACCCGGTATCAATGAGGATGTGCCCCTCCGGCGTGGTGATGAGAAACGAACTGATGCCGGACGCGCCGACGTAATGGAGGTTGCCGATGAGGCGAAACGGCTGGAACGGCGCGTTCCACGACTCCCATTCTTATTTGATCGCCGCGTTTTCGGCGGCGTTCTTTTCGGCCAAGGAAGGTTCGCCCAGCGCGATTTGGGTCGCGAGGCAGGTGAGCAGCAGAATCAAACGTCGCTTCACGTTCACGTGGATGTTGATTTGTTAGTCTTAGCGATCAACGCCTTCATTAAGACTGTTGCAAATTGCAGCACTCGGCCAGCCATTGGGTCGCTAGACATTACCGACATCGGCGCTTGGCCAAAGTGAAGTCCACTTGGAGTAAGAAAACACAAACGTGCTTGGTCGCTTGACGGAGGTGCGGGCCGCGATTCTTTCCAAGGGCCAATCTTATCAACGATCACTTTTGCGGCGGCATGCAACTGGTCAATGCTAGAATCCAATGAATCATCCGGGCGCTCCCAGACAACTCCTGCGCCTGAAAAATTGTAATAGCGTGCGGAGTGGTCGGAATAAGCAGCCAATAAATCCAGCCCCTTCGGCATCCCAACTTCGACGACAACACCCAACACTTGCTTGGCAATATCTGGTGCAGGCTCTTTCCCGTTTTGTCGAAGAAAATGCCAAGCCTGCAAATACTGACGTGGCTCAAGGTCTGGCGTCCCGACGATTTGCTCCCAGCAATCAATGGCGGCTGTTTGATTTCCCCCTGCAAGATGCGAACGAGCTGAGGCAAACGCGATCCACGGAAATTCGTTTGCATCCAAATTGGCGGGCGGCCACTCATCGAGCGGTCTATCGCCGAACAAAGTTTCCCGGATCGAATTCGCAGTTGGTTGCTCCTTCCCTTTCCCGAATATTGATCCGAGTAATCCCATATTCTACACCACCCGCGCCTCGCCCTTACCCCTCACCACTTCACCAATGTGCCAGGCTTTGTGCTTCTGCGCGCGGCTGAATTTCACGCAGCGGCCAGCAGTTGCGCTTGTTCCTCGATTTGCCGGCGGAGCTTTTCGATTTCCGCCAGCGGCCCCTCAGCCATGGCGGCAAAGAGCCGGGAGTTCTTTGGCAGGATTTCGAGGCGCAGCACGCGCAGCGCGTCGTTCATCAATTCCAGTTGTTCGATGGTCTTGGCCAGCTTGTTTTCCTCGATGGTCATAGCTCGATCCTCAAAACGCCTTTGGTGGCGTGCGGCAACTCGCGTGACTGACTGTAAAAACGCACATACTTCCAATACAACTCTGAGTCGTCTTCCGCAACCAGAACATCGAAGCCAAAACGCCGCCGCAGGCGGTTGTGCGAGAGCAAGGCGTAGTCGCCGGGCGCCAAATCAGCCTGCCAATCGTGTCCCGTTCCCAACACGATCAACACGTCCACGTCGTTTGGCGCGGCCTTGCCGGTCACAAAGCTGCCATTCACCACCAGCGCAACAATCAGGGAGCTTTTCTTGAGTTCGCCAATCAACTCCTCCAGCTTCGCGAATAGTTGCGGCCTTCGATCCGAACCTTGGAAGCTGCCAAAGCGTGCCTTGATGTCATCCAACCCACACAGATGGACTCCTTCGGGGAGAATTGCGTCTGCGTTGAGCGTTGGAATCGCCATAACAAATTATTCATTCCACCCGCGCCTCGCCCTTGCCCTTCACCACTTCGCCGATGAGCCAGGCTTTGTGCTTCTGCGCGCGGATGAATTTCAGCACGGCGTCCGCTTTGTCTGCCGCGACGATGCTCACCATGCCGATGCCCATGTTGAAGACTTGATACAATTCCTCGTCCGGCACGCCACTCTTCGTCTGAATGATTTTGAAGATGGGCAACATGTCCCATGAGCCTTTGCGGATAGCCACATCACAATCCTTCGGCAGCACGCGCGGGATGTTGTCCACGAAACCGCCGCCGGTGATGTGGGCGAAAGCCTTGATCGGAAGTGGCTGCGTTCGTGAGAACGCGGCTGAATTTGCCTTTTGATTTGCCGCACTCTTACGAGGTGCAGCCACGGGATTGAACTTCTTCACCAGCTTTTGCACGAGCGGGCCGTAGCTGATGTGTTCTTTCAACAATTCCTGACCAACCGTGCCTTTGAGTCCGGGCACGCGGCTCGACGGTTTGTAGCTGAGTAGCTCGAAGAAAATTTTGCGTCCGAGCGAATAGCCGTTCGTGTGCAGGCCGCTGGATTCGATGCCGATGACGACGTCGCCGCACTTCACAGTTTTCTGGCCGTTGAGAATCCGGGATTTTTCCACCACGCCGACGATCGTGCCGCTCACGTCGTATTCGCCTTTCTGGTAGAAGCCGGGCATCTGTGCGGTTTCGCCGCCGATGAGAGCGCAGTTGTTTTCCGCGCAGGCGCGGGCGAAGCCTTTGATGATGTCGGTGAAGACGTGCGGTTCGAGTTTGCCCGTGCCGAGGTAATCGAGGAAGAACAGCGGTTCAGCGCCCAGCACCGCGATGTCGTTGACGCAATGGTTCACGAGGTCCGCGCCGATGGTGTCGTGCTTGTCCATCGTAAAGGCGATTTTCAGCTTCGTGCCCACGCCGTCCGCGCTGCTGACGAGGATCGGCTCGCGATATTTCTTGAGGTCGAGCTGGAAGAGGCCGCCGAAGCCGCCGACCTTGCCGAGGACTTCGCGGCGATGGGTGCTGGCGAGCAATTTCGGGAGCGTGGCTTTGACTTTGTTACCGAGATCAATATCGACGCCGGCAGCGGCGTAGGCTTTTTGTTTCATGCGGTGGAAATTAAAGCGGTAAGCCGCGCGGGGGGCGAGTCAAAATGCGGCCGGAACTTTTCCCCGGCTGCATTTTTCAATTCCCTTTGACCGTCAATTCGTCGTTAATACCAATATGCGCTGGCGTCTGCTCCTCGGTTTGTCGCTCGCCGGGAACTTGCTTCTCGCGGCGGGCTGGCTCTGGTTCACGCCCCGCGAACCGTCGCCGCTCACGCGTTCCGCGATTCTCCCCGGCGCGACCAACGGCTTGCAGATCAAGACCGCCGTCGTAGTCCGCCGGCAATTCTTTTCGTGGCAGGAGGTCGAATCCGATGCCTACCCGACCTACATCAAGAACCTGCGCGAGATCGGCTGTCCCGAACAGACCATCCGCGACATTATCATCGCCGACGTGAATGCGCTGTTTGCCCGCCGCCGCGCGGTGGAGATTTTCACCCCGGATCAGCAATGGTGGCGAACCGAACCGGACCCCGTGGTCGTCCAGGCCGCCACCGCAAAAGATCGGGAGCTCGAAACCGAACGCCGGGATTTGCTCAGCACCCTGCTCGGGCCGAACTGGGAGGGCGGCGATTTGGTGAGCCTGCCGCGCCCGTCGCGCCCGCCCATTCCGCTTGATGGGCCAATCCTTGGACCGTTGCCAACGGAGGTTAAGCAGTCGGTCGAACAAATCAGTATGCGCGCCGCCGATCGCCTCGAGGCGTATCTCGCCGCCCAGCGTCAGGCCGGGAATAGTCCGGACCCCGCCGAACTTTCCCGGTTTCGTCAGCAGACCCGGAAGGAACTGGCGGCTGTGCTCACGCCGGTTCAATTGGAGGAATACCTCCTACGTTACTCCGATAATGCGCGCGCCCTGCGGACGGATTTCGCGCAGCTCAAGTTCTTCTACGCCACCCCCGACGAGTTCCGCAGCGTGTTTCGCACCTTGGATTCCCTCAACGATCAACTCGCCCAACTGGACGATTCCACACCGCAAGGCGCGCTGCAGCGCGACGCGCTGGTGGCCCAGGGGGAGACCGCCTTGAAGCTCGCCCTCGGCGAACAGCGCTATGCCGAGTATCGCCGGCTGCACGACGATCGCTATCGCGAAGCTTATGCCGAGGCACAAAAGGCCGGGGCCCCGGAAACCGCGAGTGCGCTCTATGAGATCAAGCTCGCCGCCGCGGAGGAACTGGCGCGCATCAAGGAAAAAGTCGGGTTGACCGACGAGCAACGCGCCATCGAACTCAAACAGACGGAACTCGAACAACTCAGGGCCAATGCCCAGGCGCTCGGCCAGGAAGACCCGACCGAACCGGTCAAACCCGCACCCAAGGCTGCGCCCGCCACGACGCATATCGTAGCCAACGGCGAGGGGCTGGACCGGTTGGCGCGACTCTACGGTGTACAACCGAGTGACCTCCGCGCCGCCAATCCCGGCATCAACTTCGACAAACTCAAAGCCGGCGATAAAGTGAGCGTGCCCTTCAGCCTGCTTTATCCAATGTTACCGCCCCGCGGGCAGTGACGCCATGCGCGCGGTCGTCCAGCGAGTCAACTCGGCTAGCGTCGCCATTGGCGGCGAGACCAGAGCCGCCATCAAGCAAGGCTTGCTCATTCTGCTGGCAATTGAGGAAACCGACACACGGGCCGACCTCGAATGGCTTTCCGGTAAAATCGTCCGGCTGCGAGTTTTCAACGATGCGGCGGGCGTGATGAATTGTTCCGTCCAGGAAACCGGCGGCGCGATCCTGCTCATCAGCCAATTCACCCTGTTCGCCAGCACGAAGAAAGGCAACCGGCCGTCGTACACCCGTTCCGCCCGACCGGAAATCGCCATTCCACTTTACGAACAATTTATCACCCGCCTCACCCAGGACCTCGGGCAACCGATCCAGACGGGCGAATTTGGCGCGCACATGCAAGTGAGTCTCGTCAACGACGGCCCGGTGACGATCCTGATCGATTCCAAGGCCCGGGAGTAACCAAGGCGGCCACGGGATCACGATTCATCGAGCCTCGCTCCGCCGGCTTTTCGAACCCGTGCCAACATCTTTCCCTTTACACCGCCGCGCCGACTTTGTTTGCTTCGGGCATGGCTTTGAGTCCACTTGCCGGAAAACCCGCCCCTGCCAATCTCCTGATTGACGTGGCGAAACTGGAGCGCGATTACTATCAGCGCGCCCCCGACCTCGCGGATGCGAATCAACTTGTGAGCTTTGGCACAAGCGGACATCGCGGCACCCCGTTCAATGGAACCTTCACCGAGGCGCATATTCTCGCGACAACGCAGGCCATCTGCGAATACCGCAAGGGCAAAGGCATTGGCGGGCCATTGTTCATGGGCAAGGATCCCCACGCGATATCCGCCGCGGCGCAACGCACCGCGCTGGAAGTCCTCGCCGCCAATGGCGTGGAAACATTTCTCCAGCGCGACGACGGCTTTACCCCCACCCCGTCGATCTCCCACGCCATCCTCACCCACAATCGCGGACGCGCGGATGGCCTCAGCGACGGCATTGTCATCACGCCATCCCACAATCCGCCGGAGGACGGCGGGTTCAAATACAATCCCCCGAATGGCGGCCCGGCCGACACGGACATTACGGGCTGGGTGCAGAATCGGGCGAATGAATTGCTGCGCGGTGGCAACCAGGCCGTGCGCCGGCTGACATACGAATCCGCGCTCAAGGCCCGCCACACGCACCAACACGATTTCATCACACCGTATGTGAACACGCTGGGAGAAGTAATTGACATGGATGCGATTCGCGCCGCCGGCGTACGCATTGGCATTGATCCGCTGGGCGGTGCGGCGCTGCCCTACTGGCAGCCGGTAAAGGAACGTTATGGCCTCGATCTTACGGTGGTGAACACGAAGGTGGATCCGCAGTTCGGCTTCATGACGGTGGATCACGACGGCAAGATCCGAATGGATTGCTCAAGTCCTTACGCAATGGCCGGCTTGGTCCAGCTCAAGAACCAGTTTAGCGTCGCGTTCGGCACCGACCCCGACGCGGACCGGCACGGCATCGTCACCCCCTCGGCGGGATTACTCAACCCGAATCACTATCTCGCCGTCGCCATCAACTATCTGCTGACTCATCGGCCCCAATGGCCGACGAGCGCGTCGGTCGGCAAGACCCTCGTGAGCAGCAGCATCATTGACCGCGTGGTGGCTTCCCGCGGGCGCAAACTCAACGAAGTGCCGGTGGGTTTCAAATGGTTTGCGCCCGGCCTGGCTGATGGCACGGTGTGTTTCGGCGGCGAAGAAAGCGCGGGGGCCAGTTTCCTGCGTCGCGACGGCCGCGTATGGACCACGGACAAGGACGGTTTGATCCTCGGGCTGCTTGCCGCGGAGATTTGTGCGACGACCGGCAATGATCCCGCACAGCATTACGCGGATTTGACGGCGCAGTTCGGCGCGCCAAGTTACAAGCGCATTGACGCCCCCGCCACGCCGGACCAGAAGAAAGCATTCAAAAAACTCACTCCCGCGGCTGTGACGGCCAGCACGCTGGCCGGAGATCCCATCACGGCCAAACTCACCCGCGCACCCGGCAATAACGCCGACATCGGTGGCTTGAAGGTGGTGACGCAGAACGGCTGGTTCGCCGCCCGCCCGTCCGGCACCGAGAACATCTACAAAGTCTATGCCGAGAGCTTCAAGGGGGCAGCGCCCCTGGATCAAATCATTGACGAGGCGCAGCAGATTGTGACCGCGGCTTTGCGGTGAGATTCGGCGCCGGTCCTGATCGCCCGGGATAATATCACTGGCCTGGCAAAACCCTGACCCCGGCTGAACATGGTTGCCCCCTGGCCAGCGGTGCCACCATCCGCGAGCACGCATCGGCCCCGGTTGTGTTGCGTCCTCGCGGTGACAGGTGGGCGACTCATCGCAGATGTTTCGCCCGGTTCGCGCTGCATTAACTGCCTGCCAATCAGACTAGAAATTGACAACCCTGCACTGCTCATTCAAGCTGTTCCCATGTCAAAACCGGCTTTGGGACGCGGCCTTGGCGCGCTGTTGGGTGGCACTCCTGTCATCGCCAACCCGGCGCCTGTTTCCGCGCTTTCAACCACTGTAACCCAGAGCCTTCCGCCGTCCGCCGCGGCGCACACGATCGCGCCCGCCCTCACACCGGCGCCGCGCGATCATGTCCGCCATTTGGCCGTGACGCAGATTCGCCCGTGCGCGCTCCAGCCGCGCAAGGATTTTTCCGCCGAGTCCCTCCGCGAACTCGCCGATTCCATCAAGGAACAAGGTATCGTCCAGCCGCTCATCGTCCGTGCGCAGGGCAGCCATTTCGAACTCATCGCTGGCGAACGCCGCTGGCGTGCCGCCCAACTGGCCGGCCTTACCGATGTCCCCGTCCTCGTCCGCGAAGCTGATGACCGCGCCGTGCTCGAAATGGCGCTCATCGAAAACCTCCAGCGCGAAAACCTCAATGCCATCGAGGAAGCGCTCGGCTACGCGCAACTTGTCAGCCAGTTTCAACTCACGCAGGAACTCGTCGCCACCAAGGTTGGCAAGAGCCGCGCCGTGGTCGCCAACGCGCTACGGCTGCTGAAACTCCCGTCCGACCTGCAAAGCTTCATCCGCGAAGGCCGCCTCTCGGTCGGTCATGCCAAAGTGATCCTGGGTCTGACCGAGGAAACCCAGCAGCGCCATGCAGCCGAACGCGTAATCAAGGAAGCCCTCAACGTGCGCCAAACCGAGGGCTTGATTGCGAAGTTGCAATCCCGCGACAGCACCCGCGCCCGGAACGGCGCCAAGACTCCACTCACCACCGACGCCCACGTCGCCAGCCTGGAAAACAAGATTCGCGAACGCCTCGGCACCAAAGTTCATCTGCGTTACACCCAGGGCAAAGGCGCGTTGGATATTTCCTTCTACAGCGACGCCGAACTTGAGCGCATCCTGCAAATCCTGGGAATTGACGCCGAGTGAAGGCGTCCCGATCCGTTTTCTTTTCGAATTGAACGCATGAATACACCTGAACTACGCACCCATGGCGCTGACAAACTCCAAGCCGCCACCACCCAAGTCAGCGGCTTTAACGCCTTCCTCGGCCTTGATGGTTTCGTGGACGAAATCCTCCATGTGGTGGACAAACGCGAAAGCACGGACAAATACCAGCGGCTTACCACCATCGCCAAATACGCCGAGCGCCTTGCTGCCGCCGCCGGTAAGAGCACCAACGTGGAAATGGTCAACCAGCTCACCAAGCTGGGTGGCAACGGCCCCATCATGGCCAACGCCTTGGCCAGCTTCGGGATGAAGGTCTGCTACCTTGGCAACCTCGGCTACCCAAGTTTGCACCCGGTCTTCGCCGACTTTGCGAAACTGGCGGAAGTGCATTCCATTGCCGAGCCAGGCTACACCGACGCGCTGGAATTCGAGGACGGCAAGATCATTTGCGGCAAGCACACCTCGCTGCGCGAGGTGAACTGGGAGAGCATCAAGACCCGCTTTGGGCACAATAAATTTGCCGCCAAGGTGCAATCTGCGGACTTCGTCGCGTTTGTGAACTGGACCATGCTCACCTGCATGAACGACATGTGGTCGGCCATTCTGAAGGAAGTCTGCCCCGCCCTCACCGGCCCGCGCCGCAAAATCTTTTTCGATCTCGCGGACCCGGAGAAACGGACGCGCGCGGACATTCTCCAGGCGCTGTCGCTCATCACGCAGTTCGAGCAGCACTTCGACGCGATTCTCGGCCTGAATGAGAAGGAAGCCTACGAAATCGGCGGCCACCTTGGCTTCAACCTCAGCGATCGCTCGCCGGCAGGTTTGCTCAAGCTGGCCACGCAAATCCGGGAGCATATCGCCATTAACACCGTGGTCGTGCATCCGGTGACCTTCGCCCTGGCCGTAAGCGCCGCCGACGCCGCCATCGTGGAAGGCCCCTTCACTCCCAAACCGCTCATCACCACCGGTGCGGGCGATCATTTCAACGCCGGCTTCTCCCTCGGCAAACTCCTGGGCTTCGACAACGCACACAGCTTGCTCACCGGCGTGACCACGAGCGGCTTCTACGTTCGCTCGGCCAAAAGCCCCGGCGTGGACGACCTCGTCTGCCTGCTCCGTAACTGGCCCACCAAATGATATTGCCCGTTATAAAATACGGTCATCCCGTGCTGCGGCAAAAGGGCGCGCGGATCGAATCGGTCACGGCGGAAGTCCGCCAACTCATCGGGGACATGTTCGAAACGATGAATGCCAGCAAGGGCATTGGCCTCGCGGCGCAACAAGTGGGTCAGGCATTGCAATTAACCGTCCTCGATTTGCGCGTGGTCACGGACCGGCCCTCCACGCTCGAACTGAAGGGCAAACCCACGGATGTAAACGATTTTATGCCGCTCGTGCTCATTAATCCCGAAGTGAAGCCCGTGGGCGAACCCGTCACCGGACCCGAGGGCTGCCTGAGCTTTCCGGAGATCTATGGGGACATCTCACGTCCCGAATCCGTGGACGTAAAGGCCCTGAACGAAAAGGGCAAGCCGATCGAATTCCGTTGCGGCGGGCTGCTCGCCCGCGCCGTGCAACACGAGGCCGATCATTTGAACGGCATTCTCTTCATTGACCGGATGGATCGAAAAACGAAGGCCGAACTGCGCGACGAACTTGACGAGTTGCAGGCCACGACCAAGGCGGCCCTGGAAGTTACGCGGAAGAAACGATAGCGGTCGGTCGCGGCGAGCCCGGGATTTACTCGCCCACGGACGAGCAGGCGGGCGGAGACGACTTCTATCGCCTCGACACGCGCGGCCATCTCCCTTCATTATCCGCGTCAGGTTATGGTTTCCCAAGACGTGCCGATTCAATTCCTGCTCACGCTCCCCCCGCGCATGGCGGTTGAGTTTGAAACACTGGAACACCGCAGGCGCCCTGATTGGTTTGCGTGTTCGGATTCCAGCGGGTCGCCGCTCGGCTCCGGCGGCGGCACGGCGAATTTGCTGGTCGAAGCCTGGCGTCAAACCGGCCCGGGTCGGTCATTGAGCGAATGGCTGGGCGCCAGCCGCAAACTCATGCTGCACTCCGGCGGCCAGAGCCGTCGTCTGCCCGCCTACGCCCCCATTGGCAAGCTGCTGATGCCCGTTCCAGCCTTCCGCTGGTCACGCGGCCAGCGACTGGACCAGACGTTGCTGGATCTGCAACTCGGGCACTACGCGCGCGTCCTGGCCCATGGCGGTTCGCGCACGGTCGCCATGCTCGTGAGTGGCGACACGCTCATCCGGTTGCCGGGCGAATTACCGGCCTTCCCGGACGTGGACGTGCTCGGGCTTGGCATGTGGGGCACGCCGGAAAAGGCGAAGGACTTTGGCGTGTTCTTCACCCCACGCGGCGCACCGAATGAACTCGCCTGTTTCCTGCAGAAACCGGCGCCGGCCCGCACCCGCGAACTCGCCCAGGATTATCATTACCTGTTCGACACCGGCATGTGGCTTTTGAGCGAACGGGCCGTCCGGGTTTTACTGGCGCGTTGCGGTTGGGACGAGCCGACGGCTCAGTTCAAGGGCGGACGCCCGGCCAGCTATGAATTTTATTCCCGCTTCGCGCTTGCCCTCGGCACGCACCCCGTTGAGAGCGATCCGCTGGTTCGACCGCTTACTTGCGCCGTTGTGCCGCTTAACAACTCCGAGTTTTATCACTTCGGAACCAGCGCCCAGATGATCGAATCCGTCTCGGAGCTGCAAAATCTGGTCCTTGATGAAAGCACGCTGGGCGCATCCGCCGGGCGGCGGCATCCCGATCAGTACCTGCAAAACACGCAATTCGCCTGTCCGCTGCGGCGCGATGAAAATCACACGCTTTGGATCGAGAACAGTTATGTGCCCGCATCCTGGCAGATCGCGTGCGAACACGTCCTGACCGGCATCCCGGCGAATGACTGGAAGCTGCAGCTTGAGCCCCGGGTCTGCCTTGATTTCGTGCCCATCGGAGCGGCTGACTATTGCATCCGCCATTACGGCTTCCGCGACCGCTTCAGCGGAAACCTGGGCGACCCCAACACGAAATGGTTCGATCGTCCGGCGCTGGATTGGTTTACGGCCCACGGGCTCGACCTGCAGGACTGCGGCATTAGCGCCGAGGCGGATCTTCAGCTCAGCGCATTGTTTCCCGTTTTGCCTACGGGCGAAATTGATGGCGCGTTTCTCGAGTGGCTCTTCCAGGCGAAACCGGCGTCGCGACCTGACTTCGCCCAACGCTGGCGCGACCAGCCGCGCCTGTCGGCCCAGCAGCTTCTGGAGCAGACCAACATCCGGCGCATTTATGACCAGCGCACCCGGTTGCGGAATGCCTCGATCGCGCCCCTGATGAAGAATTTCCGCCGCAGCATTTTCTTTCGGCTCGATCTCGAATCCACCGCGCGCTCGTTTGCCCGGACGGAACTGCCGCTGCCCGAGTTGGCCTTTGACGACCATGACGAACCGCTCGCTGTCGTTCACGATCAGATGTTTCGCAGCGCCAGTCTGCGCCACCGCCAGCGCCCCGATTGGGCGCAACATGAGGCGAATGCCTTTGCGCAACTGCGCGACCTGATCGTGCGCGAAGCCCAGTTGTCCCCCGCCCACCCGCGACGCAACGTCCTCGACGACCAGATCATCTGGGCGCGCAGTCCGGTGCGACTCGACCTGGCCGGCGGCTGGACGGACACCCCGCCGTACTGCATCGAGTTCGGCGGGCGGGTGCTCAATGTTGCCGCCAATCTTAATGGTCAACCGCCCGTGCAGGTGTTCGCGAAAGTGTGCGAGCGACCCGAACTGGTGGTGCGTTCGATTGATCTCGGGGTCGAGGAGCGCCTGTGCAGCTACGAGGAACTTGACACGTTTACGAAGCCCGGGAGTGCCTTCGCCCTCGCGAAGGCCGCCTTCGCCCTCGCCGGTTTTCTCCCGCGCTTCCAGGCCGACGGCGGGTTTGCTTCCCTCGAAAAGCAACTGCGGGATTTCGGTGGGGGCATCGAACTGTCCCTGCTCGCGGCAGCCCCCAAAGGTTCCGGCCTCGGGACCAGCAGCATTCTGGCCGCGACCGTGCTGGCCGCACTGGGCGATTTGTGTGGTTTGAACTGGGATCGCAACGTCCTCTTCACGCGCACCCTCGCGCTGGAGCAGATGCTTACGACCGGCGGTGGCTGGCAGGATCAGGCGGGCGGACTGTACCGGGGGATCAAGATGGTCGAAACGGCGGCGGGGCTCACCCAGAAGCCCACCTTGAGCTGGCTGCCCGATCATTTGTTCGGCCCTGAACTCGCCAACCTTCGGATTCTGCTCTATTATACCGGGGTCACGCGCCTCGCGAAGAATATCCTCAGCGAAATCGTGCGCGGCATTTTCCTGAATTCACCCTCGCACCTGGGACTCATCGAGGAAATCGGCGCGAACGCAAAGGTTGCCGGTGCCGCGATTCAACAGTGTGATTACGATCAGCTTTGCGCCGCCATCCGGAACAGTTGGCGCTTGAACCAACGCCTTGATGCCGGCACGAATCCAGCACCAATCGCGGCCATTCTCGCCTCGGTGAATGATTACCTCGCCGCGGCGAAATTGCTCGGGGCCGGTGGGGGCGGTTATTTATTGATGTTCGCCAAGGACGAAACCGCTGCCGCGCGCATCCGCCGGCAGCTCACTGACCGGCCGCCAAACCCGCGGGCGCGCTTTGTGAGTTTCAGCCTTTCCGACACCGGCCTGCAGGTGACCAGAAGTTGACTCCCAGCGCCAAACGACTCCCCTTCGAATTGGATCGCCCGTCGCACCGGAGGTTTCAGCCCGATGATCCTGCCGCTACGGCACCACCTCAAGTTTCGTAAAACCCTCTTCGATGGTTGAAGTGTTCTGAATCCGCGCCAACCGGGCGTAAAGTCCGGCCTGGGCCAGCAATTCCTCGTGGGTGCCACGCTCAATGATCTGGCCGTGGCGCAGCACCAGGATCTGATCCGCCTGCCGGATCGTGCTGAGCCGATGAGCGATCACGAAGCTCGTGCGGTTGGCCATGAGCCGTTCCAGCGCCTCCTGAATCAGCCGCTCCGTGGCCGTGTCCACGCTCGCGGTCGCCTCATCGAGGACGAGAAGGGGCGCATTCTTGAGCAGGGCGCGGGCAATGCTCACCCGCTGCTTCTCGCCGACGCTCAATTTCACCCCCCGCTCCCCCACGCGCGTCTCAAAGCCCTCCGGCAGGTTGGTGATGAACTCAAAGCAGTTCGCCGCCCGTGCGGCCGCCAGCAATTCGTCCCCGGTCGCGTCGAGCTTGCCGTAAAGAATGTTCTCCCGAATCGTGCCGTTGAAGAGGAACGGTTCCTGACTGACCACGCTGATCTGCTGACGTAATGATTCGAGCGCGACCCCGCCGATATCCTGCCCGTCCACCAGAATGCGGCCGGAGGTCAATTCGTAGAACGCGGGCAGCAGGTTGACCACGGTGGACTTGCCGGCACCCGTGGGGCCGACGAGGGCGATCATTTCGCCGGGTCGGGCATGCAGGTTGATGCTGTGCAGGGCAGTTTTGCCTTCGTCATAGCTGAAACGGACATTCTCGTAAATGACTTCACCCCGGATCGGTAGCCGCAACGGCTGCCGTGCCCGGGCATCAGGTCGCTCCTTCGGGGCGTCGAGAATATCCAGCACGCGTTCACCGGCGGCGCGGCCGCTTTGCAGCAGTTGGTTGAGCCCGTGCAACTGGCCGATCGGTGTGTAGAACATGCCAAGATAGAGTAGATAGCCCACGAGCGCCCCCGGCTCCATCTGATGCTGAATCACCTGGCGGCCACCCACCCAGAGGACGAGCGCAAACCCAATCGCCCCGGCAAAACTCATCACTGGCGAGTAAATTGCCCACACCCGCATAATGCCGAGCGTTCCCCAGCGCAAGGCATCCGCCCGCTCGCGGAACCGCTGGTCCTCGTGGATTTCACGACTGAACGCCTTGATCTGCCGGACGCCTTGCAGGTTGTCCATCAGCAGCGCATTCATAGCACTAGACGCCTCGCGTTGCCGGCGATAACGCCGATGGGCCGTGAGCGTGTACCACATTGCACCTGCGGCAAGCACGGGGATGGGTGACATCGCGACGAGCGCGAGCAACGGATTGGTGTAAATCAAAATTGCCCCCACCCCCAGAACACCGACCAATGCCACCACGCCCTGCTCCGTTCCGTCAATCAACACACGTTCGACCGAATTCACGTCTTCAATGACACGCGTCATCAAATCGCCGGACGCGCGCTGGTCGAAATACCCAACTGGCAACCGCTGCAAGCGCGAGTAAACATCCCGGCGCATGTCGAAGATCACGTTTTGCTCGAAGTGATTGTTGACGAGAATCCGCAAGCCGCTGAACAAGTCGCGCAACAGAAACGCACCAATCAAGCCCAGCATCACCGGGGTCAATAGTTCGGCGTGTCCCTGGCGAATCACATCGTCAATCGCGTACGCGGTGAGTTTGGGAAACGCGAATGAGGCCAGGAGCGAAAGGACGGCACAAGTGACCGTCGCCGCCGCTGCCAGTTTGTAGGGCCGAAGGTAAATCGCAACCCGCCCGACCACTTCCCAGGTCGAACGCGACTTTGCGGCGAACGTGGGGTCACGTTCCGAAGATGGAGCGCCGTGAGCCATAGTGAGAATTGCGAGGGTACTGTCAGTGACGACCAAGAAACTCCACCATTGCCTTCGCAAATGGGGCGAGGTCGAGCGGCGTGCGGCTGGAAACCAAGTTTCCGTCCACCACGACCGGCTCGTTCACCCAGATGGCGCCCGCATTTTCCAGATCGTCCTTGATCCCAACCGAACCGGTGACGCGTTTGCCAGCGAGAATCTTCGCTGAAATTGGAATCCAGCCCCCATGACAGATAAACGCAACCAGCTTGCCCTGCTCGAAGAATTCCCGGGTGAGTGAAAGCACCCGCGGATCGCGCCGCAGCTTGTCCGGCATGAAACCACCGGGAATCAGCAGGCCGCAAAACTCCTCGCTCCGGGTGTCGCGCAACAGCAAATCGGATTGGGCCGGATAACCGTGCTTGCCGACGTGACGATTGATCTCCAGCGCCGCCAGCCGCATCGGGTAACCCGCTTCTTCACAGCGCAATTTTGGATACCACAACTCCAGGTCCTCATAGAGGTCATCCACAAATGTCAGCAACATTTTCGCCATGGTTGATTCTAGTGGTCGCCACCAGCCATGGGCAAGACGCGTACACTCTGGCGGCACCGGTAGGGCCTTCAATCCTTATCAAATTCAGGTGCCATCGCGGTGGCAAATCACTAAGCTGGTCGCATGTTTTCACCGGTTGCCACCCACGATCCCACGGCAGTCGCTAATGCAGTCAGCGCGGCGTACCTGACGCTTATCCCGGCCGGTGACCGACAATTTGTCCCGCGAGCCTTTGATGGGGCCAAGGAGTGTTTCACGGGCCACTACGCGGATTACCAGGCGATTGACGCGCGGTATCACGATTTCGAACACACCCTGCAAGGCACATTATGCTTTGCGCGGCTGTTGCAAGGCCGCCATCAGGCCGGTGGGCAACCGCCCCTGAGCGAACGCATCCTCCAACTCGGTTTGCTGGCCATCCTCCTCCATGACAGCGGCTATTTGAAAAAGCGCGAGGACATTCAGGGCACGGGCGCCAAGTATACCCTGACCCATGTCCAGCGCAGCACGGAATTCGCGGCCGCGCGGCTCGCCGCTGCGGGCTACCAACCCGCCGACATTCGAGCCGTGCAAAACATGATCCGCTGCACGGGCGTGGACGCCGCGGTGAATCGCATCGAGTTTCAGGATGCCATGGAGAAAGTGGTGGGCCAGGCGCTGGGCACGGCGGACCTGCTCGGGCAAATGGCGGCGGCGGATTACGTCGAAAAGCTCCCGGTGCTGTATGCCGAATTTGAGGAAGCCGCCCGCCATGCCCCCAACCGCGCCCATTCCCTCGGCCTGTTTACCAGTGCCGCCGATTTGATGCGCAAGACACCGGAGTTCTGGGAAAAATACGTCGCCCGGAGATTGAACCACGACTTCGATGGCATCCATCGCTTCCTCAATCAGCCCTTTCCTGACGGGCCCAATGATTACTTCCAGCGGATTGAGGTGAACATGCAGCGCCTCCGGCAGCAACTCGCGGGCGCAAACGCCTGAGGCTTGGAAAGCAACCGCCGGCAGATTAGACTCGCCCGATGTCGCGCGATTACGTTCTGCAACCCTTCCAATCTGCCGTCCATTTGCAGATTGATTATGCGCGCGAACTCAACGAACAACAGTGCGCCGCCGTCACGGCCCCGCCCGGTCCGGCCCTCGTGATTGCCGGCGCGGGTTCCGGGAAAACCCGCACCCTCACCTACCGCGTCGCCTATCTGCTCGAACAGGGTATTCCCGCCGACCGCATCCTGCTGCTCACGTTCACCAACAAAGCGGCCGGGGAAATGATGCGCCGGGTTACTGATTTGCTGGGGCACGAACTCGCGACCCTGTGGGGTGGCACGTTTCACTCCATCGGCAACCGCATTCTCCGTCAGCACGCGGCGTTGCTGGGGTATCAGCGGGATTTCACGATCATGGATCGTGATGATGCCAAGCACCTCATCAGCACCTGCGTCGCGGAGTCGGACATTGACGTCAAAGCCGCCCGTTTTCCCAAGGCCGAAGTGCTGGGCGACATTTTTTCGCTCGCGGTTAACACGCACAAGGCCATTCCGGACATTCTCGGCACGGAGTACGGCTACTTCGACACGCTCGCGCCGCAAATTGAGGCCATGCAAAAGAGCTATGTTGCGCGCAAGCTCGCCACCAATGCGATGGACTTCGACGACTTGCTCGTGCTCTGGCTCAAGCTGCTGCAAAACCACGCCGACGTTTGCGAACATTATCAGCGGCGTTTCCAGTTTCTGCTCGTGGACGAATACCAAGACACCAACAAGCTTCAGAGCGACATCATTGATCTGCTGGCCGCCCGACATCAGAACGTCATGGTCGTCGGCGACGACGCGCAAAGCATCTACGCCTGGCGCGGCGCCAATTTTCAGAATATTCTCAAGTTCCCACAACGTTATCCCGGCGCGCGAACCTACAAGATTGAAACGAATTATCGAAGCACGCCGGAGATTCTGACCGTTGCCAATGCCGCCATCGCCGCTAACGTCCACCAGTTCGCCAAGCAACTCGCGCCCGCGCGCAAATCGGGGGCGAAGCCGGTGCTCGTGACGTGCAACGATGCCGCCGAACAAGCCGCCTTCATCGCCCAACGCGTGCTTGAACTGCGCGAAGAGGGGTTGGATATGAACAATATGGCGGTGCTGTATCGATCCCATTTCCACGCCCTCGAATTGCAACTGGAACTGACGCGCCGCAACATTCCGTTCAGTATCACCAGCGGCATCCGTTTCTTTGAACAAGCACACATCAAGGACGTGACCGCGTATCTGAAACTGGTGACGAACCCACGCGACGAACTTGCGTTCAAACGCATCGCCCTGCTTCTTCCGGGGGTCGGCGGAAAGGGGGCGGACAAGTTGTGGAAGGCTTTTCAAAGTCGTAGCCGACCGGACGAGCCTCAAATTGCCCCCGCCGCAGAAAAGTTAACACCTCCTCACGTCGCTTCCTGCGACTGCAAGATTGCAACCGCGCTGCAGGCGTGCGCGAAGTCTGTCCCCAAGAAGGCCACCCTCGCATGGGCGCAATTGACGGCGACCCTCGCGCAGCTCGAAGCCCCGGACGTGCGCCCCAGCGCGGCGAAGATGATTCCGCTCGTCATCGAAGCGGGTTACGACGATTACCTGAAGGAGAACTTCGCCAACTACCGCTCGCGGCTCGACGATCTCAAGCAACTGGCCATCTTCGCCCAACAATTCGGGACGGTGGACGAATTCCTCACCCAGATGGCCCTGCTCACCAATGTCGAAGCGGAGGCCGAACAACAACCCGCGAACCGCGACGACGAGAAGATTCGCCTCTCCACGATCCACCAGGCCAAAGGTCTGGAGTTCGACGTGGTGTTCATCCTTATGCTATGCGACGGGCTTTTTCCCTCCGCGCGCTCAATGGAATCCGCCGAAGGCGAAGAGGAGGAGCGCCGGTTGTTTTACGTGGCCGTCACCCGTGCCCGGAACGAGCTATACCTCAGTTACCCGCTCATCCGTGCCGGCTATGGCAACACCGGAGCTACCCTGCAGCAGCCATCGCGTTTTCTGGAGGAAATCCCGAAAGCGTTGGTGGACGAGTGGAATTTGCGGACCTACAGGTGAAAGTCAATCGCCTCGTCACGCCGGGCGCCAGTCCAAAACCTTCAATTGCACCGTGCGTTTGCCGTTGTAGTCGTTAACCTGCGGCGTGAAGGCCACGTCGAATTTCCCCACCGGCAGCGATTCCTCGCCCGCATTCCACCACACGCCTTCGTGGGTGGTCGCGCCATCCGTCAGCCACAGTTTCACATGCTGCTTCTCCGCGCCCATGCGCAGAAGCGGCCGTTGATGAGTAAGTCCGCGCGCGAAGAATTGAACCATCGGATTTCCCATCCCCGTCGGCTTGAGTTGATCGAGTTCCGCCAGAGAAGTCAGCGAGATATCACCGAGACCCACTTCCGCGTCGAGTCGGAGCGGCGGTTGCAAGTCTTCGGGCTTGAGCACGCGCCGGGCGAGATCATTGATACGCGAGCGGAACGCATTGAGGTTGTCTGGATGAATCGTAATCCCGGCGGCCATCGCGTGACCACCGTGACGGATGAGCAGGTCATCGCATTCGCGCAAGGCCGCGGCGAGATCGAAGCCGGCGATGCTGCGACCGGAGCCGCGCCATTGCTCGCCGTCGCCGCCGACGATGATCGTGGGCCGATAGAATTCCTGCAGCACGCGCGACGCGACGATGCCCACCACGCCGATGTGCCAGAGCAACTGCCCCTCGACGATGACGAAATCCGTCGCCGGGTTGAACCTGGCCCGCACTGCGCCAGCGACTTCCTCCACGATGGTGCGCTCAATCCTTTGCCGTTCGCGATTCTGGGCATCGAGCCGTTGGGCGATGGGCATTGCCTCCGGCAGGTCGCGCGCCCGCAGCAGGCGCAGCGATTCCTCCGCCGTTTCCAACCGCCCGGCGGCGTTCAGGCGGGGGCCAAGTTGGAAACCCACTTCATACGTGCCAAGGGTCGGCGGGCATTGGGCGACTTGTTTTAATGCCACGAGGCCGGGCCGGAGCGTGCGGCTCAACCTTTCGAGTCCGGCGGCCACAAGGATGCGGTTCTCGCCGACAAGTGGCACGAGGTCGGCAACCGTCCCCAACGCGACGAGGTCGAGCAACGGACGCAAATCAAACTCCGCCGCATCGGCCAGACCGATTTCGCGTCCGCGCTTGACCAAAGCGTGGGCGAGCTTGAAAGCGAGACCGGCGGAACAGAGTTCGGTAAAGTCCGTTGCGGGTTGCGGGTTGCGGGTTGCCAGTTGGGGGTTGACCAGCGCAACCGCTTCGGGCGCAGGTGTGGCGACTTGATGATGGTCCAGGACGATCACATCCACGCCGCGTTGCTTGAGCCAGGCAATGCTGGCCACGGCGGTCGAGCCGCAATCCACTGCCAGCAACAGCGTCACGGGGAATTTCTTCAGACAATTCTCCACCCCATCCTGACTGAGTCCGTAGCCTTCGTCCAGGCGATGCGGCAAATAGGCATTCACCGACCACCCCAGCGCCCCCAGCATCTCCGTCAGCAGCGTCGTGGAAGTAACGCCATCCACGTCGTAGTCGCCGAAGATGACCAGCGACTCGCCGGCTTCGCGGGCGCGCAACAGGCGCTCGACGGCGGCATCCATGTTTGGAAGCAGAAACGGGTCGGCGAGATGCTTGAGCCGGGGTGCGAGAAAATTCCGGATCGCGCTGGGTTCGCTGAGGCCGCGATTGACCAGGCATTGCGCGAGCAGCGGGGATAGCTTGAGGTGCGAGGCAACTTGGTTGGTCAATAGAGGTTGGAGTGGAGCGGGCAACCAGCGGTATTTCATCGCCACTTAGAATCGTCGGACCCGTTACCGTACGTCAACCCACTGAATCACAATTTACGCCCGGCCCGCTTTTCGCGCCGGCCCGCCACCACCGATAAGGCAATGGAAGTGACAATGATCGCCCCCACAACCAGCAAGGACACACTGCTCGGAATCTCCACCTGAAACCATCTCGGCGGCTGACCATGGGAATCAAGCAGCATCTTTCCGCCAATGAACACGAGGACGAAGGACAGACCAACTTTCAGATAGCGAAAGTAGTCAATCGCCCCGGCCAGGACGAAGTAAAGCGACCGCAGACCAAGGATGGCAAAGACGTTGGACGTGAAAACGATGAACGGCTTTTGCGTCACGGCAAAAATAGCTGGGATCGAATCCACGGCAAAAATCAGGTCCGTGGTCTCCACCACCAGTAGCACGAGCGCCAGCGGGGTTAAAGTGAATCGCCCCTGCTCGCAGAGCGCGAATTTCTGACCGTGAAACTCGGCGGTCACTGGGAAGAATTTCTTCGCGAGGCGAAGCAGCACATTCTTTTCCGGGTGAACGCCTTCATCGCTGACGAACAGCATCTTGACCCCGGTAAAAATCAGGAACGCACCAAAGAGGTAGAGTGTCCACATGAACCGGGTGATGAGGGCCGCCCCCGCCCCGATCATCACGCCGCGCATCAACAGCGCCCCGAGGATGCCCCAGAACAACACGCGGTGCTGGTACTGGGACGGCACGCGAAAGTAGGCGAAAATCAGCGCAATAACGAAGACATTGTCCATCGAGAGCGACAGCTCGATGATGTAACCCGTGACAAACTCAACCGAGTCCTGTTTTCCCCACCCCGTCACCATTGCCGGCGCGAGGAGCAAACCGAAGCCAAAGGAAAGAAGCACCCAAATTGCTGTCCAGGTGAGCGCCTCCTTGAATTTGACCACATGCGGCGACCGGTGAAACACTCCCAGATCCAGCGCGAGAAAGAAGATCACGCACAGGATAAATCCCGCCCAATGCCAGGCGGTGATGTTGATCAAGGCAAGCATGGTTCAGACTTTCCGTCTCAACCAAAATCCCGTTCGGAATACTAACCCCACTGGGAGATCAAAATTCAGATCTGGATTAAGGTCAGGAAATAGACGCCGTCAGTCCTTTTGGAGTGTCTTGTTGTCCGGGGTGGCACTTTCCAAAGCAACCCCCGAGCCGAGATTGGGCCGGTGTCCCTTGTGCCACCACAAAACAATGGCGCTCGCGATGTAGATCGAGGAATACGTGCCCGTCAATATGCCGACGAGGAATGTAAAAGCAAAATCATTCACCGGTCCGCCGCCAAAGAGATAAAGCGAGAGGGTTGCCAGGAACACCGTGCCGGACGTGATGATCGTGCGGCTCAAGGTTTGATTGAGCGCCTGGTTGATCACCTCGCGAAACGTCCCGCGCACCCCCAGCTTGAGGTCTTCGCGAATGCGGTCGAAAATCACGATGGTGTCGTTGATCGAGAAGCCGATGATGGTCAACAACGCCGCCACGGTGGTGGCATTCAACTCGCGACCCGCGAGGAAATACCATCCCGTCGTCATCAGGAGGTCGTGTATGATCGCCACGACCGCGCCGATGGCGAAGGAGAATTCGTAGCGAAAAGCCACATACACCAGGATCATGAACAACGCCGCCAGCGCCGCCAAGATGGCCGTGTTGCGGATTTCTGCGCCCACGGTCGGACCGACGTTGCGAGCAGCGCCGGCCGTAAATTTCGCATCCGCAAAATCGCCGTGGATCTGCGCGATAACTTTCTGACTGGCCGCGACGCCCTCCTTTTCATCCGTGGCACGCACGGTGACCATCAAGGTGCGCGTGCCGGAGCCGAGTTCCTTTTGGTAGGCGATCAACACCTCGCCCACACCGGTCTTGGCGACCGACTTGCGGATTTCATCCACCCCAACGGATTTGCTTTGGTCAAACGTCAAAATCGTCTGCGTTCCACCGGTGAACTCGACACCCATCACGTCCTTGCCGCGATAGAGGCCGTAGCCGTTGCCGATGAGAACCAGCAGCCAGGAGGCGATGAAGGCCGGCTTGGCCCAGCGCATGAAATCATACTTCGCGCCCCGAATGATGTGGAGCATCTTGATATCCTTGATGAGGTCCTTGGCCAGCAGCCAGTCGAAGATGAGGCGCGTCACAACGAGCGCCGTGAACATGCTGACCAAGACTCCAATGGTCAGCGTAACTCCGAAACCCTTCACCGGGCCGGTACCGAGGAAAATTAAGATCACCGAAGCAATCAGTGTCGTCAGGTTGGAGTCGAAGATGGTGCCGAACGCCTTGTCGTAACCGGCATTGAGCGCCCCGCGGATGGATTTTCCGGCCGCGAGTTCCTCGCGGATGCGTTCAAAGATCAGCACATTAGCGTCCACCGCCATGCCGATCGTCAGCACGATCCCAGCAATGCCCGGCAGCGTTAGTGTCGTGCCAATGGAACACATCACGCCAATGAGGATGATAATGTTCAGCATCAAGGCCACATTCGCCACCACGCCGGCCAACATGTAATACACGAGCATGAAGCCCGCGACTGCAATGATACCGTAGATGGCCGCCCGCATGCCGCTATTGATGGAATCCTTGCCGAGCGTGGGGTCCACATCGGTGGAATCGAGAATGCGCAACGGCGCGCGCAACGGATTCTCCAAAACGCCCGCCAGTTCGCGGGCCTCAAGTTCAGAAAAGTCGCCGGTGATCTGGCCGTTGCCGGTCTCGATCGGCTCGTTGATGTTCGGGGCGGAATACAATTCCCCGTCCAGCACAATCGCCAGTTTGCGGCCGCGAAACTCGCGGGTGAGTTCCGCAAACCGCGCTGCGCCCGAATCATTAAGTTGAAAATTGATCTGGGGCTCGCCGAAATTACCAGGTACCGCCATCGCCTGCTTGACGATGCTGCCGGTCAGGCCCGGCTCGCCTTTCTTCTTCACAATGACCCGGTCCAGTCGTTCCCCCCCGCTGCGCGGGCGGGTCTTGCGTTGCAGCAATTCGTAGCCGGGTGGGACTTCGCCCAATCGCACCAGTTCATCGGTCTGCTCATGGGCCAGACGAAATTCGAGAAATGCGGTTTTCTGAATGCTGGCCTTGGCACGCACGCGGTCATCTTCGGACAAACCGGGCAACTGGATCTCAATCCGGTTGTTGCCCGCCGGTCGGATCACCGGTTCAGCCACGCCAAACCGGTCTACGCGTTTGCGCAACACCTCGATCGCCTGCGACAGCGCGCCGGCGAGTTCGTTGGTGTCGGACAATTTCGTCATGTCCATCTCGACGAGGAAAGATGTACCGCCCTGAAGGTCAAGACCGAGCTTGATCTTGCCCGCCGCCTCGCGTTGAAGCCGGTTCAAAATAAACGTCGTCGGAGCGGGTTCATTGCGGGCGTCGAACGGAAAATAGGGCCGGATGTCATTCGTGCCGATGGCGGTCTGGAGGTTGAGGAAAGCCTGATCCGCGTTGGTCTTTTGCAGGGCACGCGCGACAAAAACAATGTTGGAGAACGTCGTCTCCGTTGGGGCTACCCGGGCGCGTTCGGCGAAGTGCTCCACCAGGTCGCGCCCCTTCGGCGGGACGAAGCGATAGTCGCGGAAAAAGATCTCGTTGAGGGAGAACAGCAGGATCGCGATGACAATAATCAGTCGCCAGGTATTGTTTCGGCTCATGGGATTTACAGGACGGGCTTAGGCCTCGCTTTTTTCGCTGCCGCGCTCGGTGATTTCAGCAATGGCAGCCTTGGTAATTTCCAACTTGGCATCCGCCGACCGGATGGTCACGGTCTTCTCCTTGACGCTGAGGACTACGCCAAGGATGCCGCTGGTCGTGGTAATCTTGTCACCCGCTTTGACGGCTTTGAGCAAGGCCGCGTGCTCCTTGGCCCGTTTTTGCTGTGGCCGCATGGCAACGAAGTAGAACATCACCGCCATCAAGCCGAGCATGCCTACCAGCTTGATCATTTCGCCCTTGGGATCTGGTTGGGTTCCCGGTGGCGGGGCCATGGCGAGCAAGAGACTGCCTAGATTGATTTCCATATTTCGATAAACGGGCGCTTAATCTATGGGAGGAAACATATTTGGCAAGCGTTATGAATCGCCAGGACGGGACTCAAAGCTCGATTTGCCCGCTAAAAGCAAAATCCGCCGGGCCGGTCAGGCGCACGTCGGAGAATTCCGCGCCATCGTCCCGGAAGCTCACTTCGAGCCGGTCGCCCCCTTGAACCTGAACTATGACTGGTGAGTTAAAGCCGTGGACGCGCGCGGAAATCAGCGCTGCCGCGCTTACGCCGGTGCCGCACGCCAGCGTCTCGCCTTCCACCCCGCGTTCGAATGTGCGCACGCGAATGTGGTTCGCGCCCAACACTTGCACGAAGTTCACATTCGTACCGCGGGGGGCGAAATGGGCGTGGTGACGAATCTCCGCTCCGAGTTGCATGACCATCGCGCGATCCGCATCTGGTACGTAGAGCACCGCGTGGGGCACGCCGGTATTGAGGGAGTGGATCGTGGTCGCCCCCGCCGCGAGCAGCACGCTTTGCTTCAATCGCAAATCCCTTGGCGGGGTGAGATTCACCGTCACCCGTTCGCCCTGGAAACTGGCCGCAATAATCCCCGCCGCGGTCTCGAAGGTGAGCGCGTGATTCGCGCCGGTTAGCTTTTGCACATAGCGGCCAAAGCAACGCGCGCCGTTGCCGCACATCTCCGCGACGCTCCCGTCGTTGTTGTAGAAATCCCAGGCCCAATCCGCCCGGCCGGTGCGCGCCGGCACAAGAAGCATCAAGCCATCCGCGCCAACGCCACGATGCCGGTCGCACAGGCGGATGATCTGCTCCGGGGTGAGCCTTATGTTCTGCGCGCGGTTGTCCACGAGCACAAAATCGTTACCCGCACCGTTCATCTTGGTGAATTTCAAAATCATGAGCCGAAAGTATAAGCCCCCGCTGAAAGAGCAAAATGAAAATCTATCGGTCGGGGCGCGGGCGGTCCCTCGCCCGTAGCGGGTCCGCCGGCAGGGAGATGGCTGCGACCGGGGACCGGTCGCTGTCCGCCGTGCCTGGAGTGGCCGGGTTGCATTCCAAAGGCCCAGGAGAATTGTAGATGCACCGCGCGGTGATTTTTCGTTTGATGCTCCCGGAGTATGAACGGCAACGATGTCAACGAAACTGCCAGCGCCCGGTCGAGCGCGGGCGAATCGTCGTCCACCGGATGGTTCAATGCCGGCGACGCGATTCGCCTCGTTTCCTGCTTGCTAGCGGGCGGCGTTGGGCTTTTACTTTGAGCGGCAACCAACATTGCGAGGAACTATGATTACCTACGCCATCTGTCTGGTCAGCGGATCTCCCTTCCGCGTCCCGCCTTGTCGAAGCGGAACTGACTGGGAACAGTCAAACCTCAACCCAAACTAAACCATGTCCGCCTTTCTTGTTTACCTGTTCTGTCTGGTGGTGGGATTCGTGTTCGTTCTGGGTTCAACGATCCTGGGCCACCTGGGCGGTGATCACGGCCATGTCGGGGGCAGCGGCGGACATGCCGAAGCGGGTGCGGACAGCAGTGATGCCCCGGGGGTTTCGCTTTTTAGTCCGATTGTGATGGCGGCGTTCGTCGCCGCGTTTGGGGCCTTTGGCCTGATTTTTTCCCAGTTTGAAGCCACCAAATCGCCCGTCATTAGCGCCGCCTTGTCCATTGTCTTCGCTGTGCTCGTCGCCGGAACGCTTGTAAATCTCCTCCGAAAACTGGTACGCGCTTCGGACAGCTCCAGCGAATCGCAGGTGGCGACACTGGTGGGCCATGTGGCAACGGTGATCACCCCGATTCCCGCCGGCGGAGTCGGCGAAATTGCCTATGTCCAGGGCGGAACGCGTTATACGGCTCCCGCCCGGGAGGAAAGCGCGTCGCCAGTCGGAAATGGCAGCGAGGTCAAGATAACCCGTGTCGCCGGCTCCCAGTTTTACGTCGCTTCCACTGCAATTCCCAGGAATCCATAACCCCTAATCCAACTATGCAACTAACTCCCATCCTTGCGGGTATTCTCAGCGGCCCGATCGTGATCGTCGCCGCCGTCGCCCTTGGCGTCGTTGTCCTCCTGGTGTTCGTGGCCATCATGAGCCGCTACACCAAAGTCGGCCCCAACGAAGTGCTGGTGGCCTCCGGCATGAAGCACAAATACGCCGACCCCGACGGCAACGTGCGCACCCGCGGTTTTCGCATCAAAAAGGGCGGCGGCACCTTCGTGGTTCCCATCCTCGAAAAGGTGGACATCCTTTCCCTGGAACTGATGACGATTGATGTGCAAACGCCGGAAGTTTACACGAGCAAAGGGGTGCCGGTGAAAGTGGATGGCGTGGCGCAGGTCAAAATCAAGGGTGATGACATTTCCATTTCCACCGCCGCGGAACAGTTTCTCAGCAAGAGCACCGATGAAATCAAGAACGTGGCCATGCAAACCCTCGAAGGCCATCTGCGCGCGATTCTCGGCACGATGACCGTTGAGGAAATTTACCAGAACCGCGACGCCTTCGCCTCGAAAGTCCAGGAAGTGGCCGCCGGCGACATGGCGAACATGGGACTGGGCATTGTCAGCTTCACCATCCGTGACATCCGCGACACCCAAGGCTATCTCGACGCGTTGGGCAAGCCGCGCATTGCCCAAGTCAAACGCGACGCGCAAATCGCCCAAGCCGAAGCCGACCGCGATGCGATGATCAAATCCTCGCAGGCCACGCAAGCGGGCCAGGAGGCCAAGTTCGCCGCCGACTCTAAAATCGCCGAAGCCCAGCGCGATTACCAATCCAACGTCGCCGGCTATCAGGCGACGGTGAACCAGAAGAAGGCGGAAGCCGACCTCGCCTACGATCTACAGAAATACAAAACCGGCCAACTCGTGAAGGCCGAAGAGGTCCAGGTCGAAATCATCGCGAAACAAAAACAGATCGAGTTGCAGGAGCAGGAAATCAAACGCAAGCAACGCGAACTCGAAGCGAACGTGCAGAAACCGGCGGATGCCGAGCGCTACAAGGTCGAGACGCTGGCCAATGCCACCAAGTTCCAACTGGAAACGGAAGCGGCGGGTGCGGCTTCCGCCGCGAAGGCCAAAGGTTTTGCCGCCGCCGATGTCGCCCAGGCCACCGGCATCGCTGAAGCCGAAGCCAACAAAGCCAAGGGTGTCGCGCAAGCCGTCATCATTGAAGCCCAAGGCAAAGCCAACGCCGAAGCCACGCGCCTCAAGGCCGAAGCCTTCCAGAAATTCAACGAAGCGGCCGTGCTGGAAATGCTCATCAAAGTCATGCCGGAGATTGCCGCACGCATCAGCGAACCGCTTTCCAAGATGGAGAAGATGGTCATCATCAATTCCGGCAACGGCCCCGGCGGCGGCGCGAGCAAGCTTACCGGCGATGTCACCCAGATCATGGCGCAGCTCCCGCCGGTGCTGGAAAGTTTGACTGGCGTGAAGTTCGAGAAGCTGTTGCAACAAATTCCCGCGCTGAAGAACGCGATGGGGAAAGGCGCTGACGAGAAAGCGTGATGTCTGTGACCAAAGATGAGTTCATCCAATTGCAGAAGTCAGTCGCGCGTCGAGAAACTCGAAGGCTTTGGGTGGTATTCGTTGTTAGTGTGGGCACGATTGCCGTAGTGGCTGGCTTTGGAAAAGCCATATTGAACAATCCTGCGGTGGAAGATTTCTTCCTATCGCTGGTAACAAGGCATCGCCATTGGATTCCCGCCGGGTTCGGTCTGCTGGCCTTGGCAATGTTTCTTCCCTTTGTCGCAATTGCGCGAAACCCGGGCGGGATGAAATGCCCCAAGTGCGACAAGTCAATCAGTAGCCGGATCACCATGCTCACCAGCAACTGTGGTCACTGTGGAGAAAGGATTATCGCTTGATCACCAAGCAAGAGCTAATTGCGGCGATTCGGAAGAAAGAAAAGTCGTCGCAACGAGCAGCTGCGGTCATGGCAGTAATCTTGGTTGCTGGCCTGTTCGGCATGGCACTGGTGGATTACGCCCGGACACACGGCTACCTGGATTGAGGCGGGAATATAAATGCCTTGAGCGCTTTCGGCACAGCTTGGATGATTTCTTTGGGGGTGGTTTTTGTTTGGATGCTGGCTCTTGATTTGAAATGTCAGGGTGCGGCTTGCCCGCATTGTAAGAAAAGACTTCAAGCCATCTCGGCGCAGATCACCGTCGCGACCGGGTTTTGTGGATTCTGTGGTGAACAAGTGTTTGAACAGTCATTCAAGAAAGCAACATAGAAGGAACTGATTATGGGCTGGGGCAGAATGTTATTGATGGGCAATGTGGGCCAACAACTCGACATCGGCGATCTGGAAGGGGTCGTCACCGAGATGCAGAGCGCGTCCCTTGAGAATCAACAGGTTGATCTCACGCAGGCCAAGAGCATCGCCGGGTTGCAACGCGAGAACCGGGATTTGAAGTTATATCTGGCGACACTGGTCCGCCTGCTCGTTGCCAAAGGGGTTATCAAGCCGGAGGAAGTCGAAACCGTCGTGCGGGCCATCGAAAAGTAAGGCGAAAGGAAAATTATGTTTGGCATCATTGAACTGCTGTTTTTGCCACTGCTCTTGCTGTTCCTCATTCCGCTGGGGTTGGCGGTGTTCGCATTTTGGATCTGGATGTTGATCCATGCCGCCCAAAACAAGGGCCCGAGCGAGGGCGAAAAAGTGGCGTGGGTGTTGATCATCGTGCTGGTGCATTTCCTCGGCGCACTGATTTATTTCTTCGTCGGCCGACCAAAAGGGAATCGGCCACCCATAGCCACCACATGAAAGCCTGGCGCTCAACGGAAGACAAAGTCATCGCCGGTTTTGTGGCGGTCTGGCGGAATATCTGGGCTGGTCAGTCTCTCGGATGCGGGTGGTGTGGGTGCTGGCGACCATCTTCACGGCCTTCGCTGGGATCCTTGTTTATCTCGCACTGTGGTATTTGATGCCGAAAGCGCCGCTCACTTTTGAGCCAGCCGTGATGCAGCCGTGGAAGCAGTCGGCCTGACCACCGGGCGCGGGCGCGGGCGATTCGTCGGGGGGCGGGGAGAGCCAAGCGGATGAATTCCAACGCGATCGAGATTTGGTTGCGACATAAGCAGTCATCCGGTGCCACTTCCCGGAGCTTGCTGGCCATCGTCGCGGTGCTGGCCGGCCTTGGGGTGTTGTTCCTCACCTTCTGGTTCACTTACGCCATCATCTGGGCTGGTTTTCAAGGCGTCACGGCGCTCGCCGACCTCACGGTTGGCGAACGATTGCATCTGACGCATGAATGGCGACTGGCCGGGAGCGGCATTTTCATTGCGCTCCTGTTCCTGCAACATTTTTGCACCAGTCCGTGGCACTGGGGCGATTATCCGCGCGAGAATTTTGATCGGGCCTTCGGTTTGAATGCATCGCTGGGGGCGATCCCTGCCCTGCTCTCCTGTCCCGGAACTTCCGCCAACATGATTGCGGATATTCTTCTGAGCGGACCGCGCCTGCTGACCGGCGCCCGGACTTTGATTCGTGAATCCAGCCGGCTTCGGCGCATGGATGTGGCGGGTTGCAGCCAGTTGCTGGCGTTTCTGGCCCGCCGGCCCATGGTGGTACCGTATCAGGAACTGCGTGAAGCCGGCTGGGAGGCATGGTTCGGTCAGCTTCGCAACATCGAAGGCGTTGTATTCCTGGAACAGGGGCTTAACCTGACAGCAGAGTTGCGGAAAGACTTGGTTGGCCTGAGACTGGATTAATCCGCACCGTTTATGACGCCGAACGCGATAACAACCTGGCTGGAGCGAAAAAGACGCCGCGGAATGCGGTCGGCGGCCTTGTATGCTGCGGCCACGCTCATTGGCGGCGCGTTTGTACTCGGGTTGACTTTCTACTGCATCTTTTTCATCACGGCTGGAAGTGCGGTGCTCGCGACGATAGTCACTGGTTTGATTTTCGCCGACGCCGTGCGCGCCCGGCGGGACGACCTATCTTTCGTTCCCACGTGGTTGTTGCGTGAGTATATCAGCATCGGCCCGCGGCTGATTCTGGAAGGCTGGCCGTACGTTCGAAGGGCGCAACGCTTCGCCCGGTTGGACCTGGAAACTTGTACCAACGTGCTCGCCTATCTGGCCAGGCAAGGCATCCCCACTTCCCGGGACGAGTTGCTACGGCGTTTCCCCGAAGTCCAGTGGTCAACCCTGAGCACGGACCTTCGCCTGCTAGACAGGGTGATCTTCTTCCAGCCGGAGGGATTACGCGTGATCCTGGCCACGCCGCTGCGGCTGGAGCTGCGCGCATTGCTGGGCCAGGGACACGCGGCTCCAATTCCTGAACCGGAGCCGCAGGCCGCCCCCGTGGATCAGACCCACAAACTCAGCCCGGCCGAAATTCTCGGGGTACACCCAGCAGCCTCGCTGGGGCAAATCAAGACGGCCTACCGCACGCGGATCAAGGAATGTCATCCGGATCTTTTCGCCGGCATGGATGAACATTCACGGTCGCTGGCGGAAGAATGGACCAAGGCGTTGAACGCCGCCTATGAATCGTTAACAACCGAGCTTCGCAGCCCGAGCCAAACCTAAACCTGTAACTATTATGCACCTGTTTGAAGCCATTATTGAAGCCAACCACCGCGCGGCGGCGGGTGACCCGAGCGCCGGGCTGCGTCCGGCGGAGTATGCGGACGCGTTGCCCATCGCGGCATTGACGTGCATTGACGTGCGGTTAAACCCGCTCCTCCCATCGGTGCTGGGAATTCCCGAGGATCAATTCATCTGGCTGCGCAACGCGGGGAACATCATCACCGGGCCGGTCTCGAGCACGATGCGTTCGTTGTCCCTGGCCTGTGCGGTTAAGGGCGCGGAAGAAATCGCCATCATCGGCCACACGGATTGTCAGGTATGCAAGACGAGCACCATGCAATTACTGGAACGGCTCAAAGACCTCGGCGTCGAGCGGCATCTGCTGCCGGACAATGTGAACGAGTATTTCGGGATGTTCGGCAGCGAGCGGCAGAACATCATCAAGGGGTGCGAGATTGTCCGCGCCAGTCCGCTCATCGGCCCGAAGATTCCGGTGCACGGACTGCTGCTCGACATCCAGACGGGTCGGCTCGAGTGGCTGGTGAACGGTTACCAGGCGTGGGCCACCATGAGCACCAAATGGAACGAGGTCGTCCGATCCGCCGGGGAGACCGTGGACAAGTTGAAGACGCTCACGGATTTCAACATGGGCGAGATGAAGTTTCCAGAGACGAAAATTGGGGAAACCGTGACGAAGGCGGAGGATTGGCTGGCCCGGAAAGTTGAGGATCTAAAGATGCAACCAGCGGCCGCGCCGCCCACGGAATTTGCCCCGCCCCCCAAGGCGATCAATCTCGCCACGCGGGTGCTTGACCTGGCCGAGAAGCATTGGCCGAAGCCCGGCGAGGGGGGTAAACGCCCGCCGCTGCCCCCGCGAATTCCGATTCCGCCCCCCATCCGAACTCGCCCCGGACGGAAGTAGATCATCATCTGCTCCCCCGGCCGGTTTGACTGCGCGGAAAAGATTCCAGACTCCGCTCAAACGCTGACGCCGAAATACTTCGCATATTCCCGCATGACATAGCGGTCGGTCATCCCGGCGATGTAATCGCACGCGGCGCGGTATAGGCCTTCTGCGCGAATGCGTTTGCGGGATTGCTCGCCGATGGTGCGGGGATGCGCCAGATAGTAATTGAATAGCTCCGCCAGAATCCGAACGGCGCGCGTGTTGGCCTCGTCCACCTGCCGGCTGAAATACAGATTGCGATAGAGATATTTGCGCATCTCCTGGTTCAGCTTGCGGCGCGCGGGACTGTACTGCACCAGGGCGCGCGAATGCAACCGCACCGCATCGGCACTTTGAACGCCGGCGCGGGCAATCAACCGCTCCGTCGTCAGCACCACATCGCGCACTTGCCCGTCAATCATCGTGCGGATGATGAATGCGCGCCGGCACTCGTCCGGCAGTTTGCCCTGCTCGCGGTTCACTTTGCGCGCGGCCTGCCGCCAAACCGTCAAGTTGCGATTCAGCTCGGCTTCGCTTAACAAGCCGGCATCAAGCCCGTCATCCAGGTCGTGACTGTAATAGGTGATTTCGTCGGCGAGATTGGCCACCTGGGCTTCGAGCGAGGAATGTTTCGCGGCAAAACCGGCCCGCCGGCTAGGATGATCCTGCGCCGCAAAGTGCTTGACCAGGCCTTCGCGGACCTCCCACGTCAGGTTCAAGCCGGAGTAACCGGGATATTTTTGCTCCAGTTCCTCCACCACGCGCAAGCTTTGCCGGTTGTGCTCAAAGCCGCCGTGATCCTTCATTAGGCGATCCAAAACATGTTCACCGCGATGCCCGAACGGCGAATGACCGAGGTCGTGCGCCAAGGCGATGGATTCGGTCAAATCTTCATTGAGCTTGAGCGCGCGGGCAATGCCGCGGGCGATGGCGGCGACTTCCATCGTGTGTGTGAGCCGCGTCCGCAGATGGTCGCCGGTGCCGTTGAGGAAGACCTGCGTCTTGTATTCGAGCCGGCGAAACGCGCGCGAGTGGATGACCCGGTCGCGGTCGCGCTGATATTCCGTGCGCCAGTCGGGCGCGATTTCCGGATGCGTTCGCCCGCGGGATTCCCCGCTCATCTGGGCATAGGGCGCAAGCGACTGCCGTTCGAGTTGTTCGAGCTCCTGACGCGTGCGAGGCATGGGGGATATCGGCGCTCCGGGCGGCCCGGTGGCAAAGGTTAGTTCGCCAGCAGCGACTGAACTGAAATGCCCCGCAAATCGAACAGGCGGCGGATCGTGTCTTCGATCAGGTTGTTCGGGCAACTGGCCCCCGCGGTGATCCCAACGGTGATCTGGCCGGCGGGCAGCCAGTCGCGGGTTTCGACCTCCTGGAGTTGGTGCTGGTTGTAATGGACGATGAATTTGTCCGACTGCATTTTGGCGGCGTTCTTGATGAAGTACGTGGGCAGCTTGGCTTCACCCATTTCCGCGAGATGCGAGGTGTTCGAGGAATTGTAGCCACCGATCACGATCAGCAAGTCAAGCGGCTGGGCGAGCAGTTTCTGGAGCGCGTCCTGCCGGTCCTGCGTCGCGCCGCAAATCGTGTCGAAGAAACGAAAATGCCGGTCAATCTCCGCCGCGCCATATTTCTGAATCATCGTGGCTTTGAGCTGGCGTTGCACCTCCTCGGTTTCACCGCGCAACATGGTGGTCTGATTGGCTACGCCCACCGCTTGCAGGTGAATTTCAGGATCAAAGTCATTGGAGTACGCCCCCTTGAACTTTTCGAGAAATTCCTGTTTGTTTCCGCCCTTCAAAATATAATCGCAAACGTATTTGGTTTCATTCAGGGTGAAGACCACCAAGTAGTGGCCCGTACCGTAGGCGGTCGCTTGCGAAGTCGTGGCCTTGGTTTCCTCGTGTTTAGCCTTGCCATGAATGATGCTGGTCACGGATTCCTTGGAATACTGACGAACGCGCTTCCAAACGCTCATGACGTCGCCGCACGTTGTATCCACCAGGATGCATCCCTTCTCTTCCAGCTTCCGGCGGGTGGCGACCTCCGTGCCGAATGCGGGAATGATCACCACATCCTCCGGTCGCAACTGGCCGATTTCCTCATCCGTCGGCTTGTTGGGAATGGTGATGATGCCGAGATTGCGGATCTGGTCGTTTACCTCGGGATTGTGAATGATCTCGCCGAGCAGGAAGATGGGTTTCTCCGGCGGGAACGACTTCCGCGCCGCGTAGGCCAGATCGATTGCCCGCTCGACGCCGTAGCAAAAGCCAAATTCCTTCGCGAGCTTGATCGTCAAGTCGCCGGCGGAGAGCACGCCCCCGTTGGCGCGAATCCGCTCGACCAGTTCGCTCCGATAATGCGACAGCACCTGGGCTTGGACAGCCTCCATGATTTCGGGCCGGCGGAGGTTGATCTTTTGGGGTGCCGCAGGAGCGTGAGTTGACATAGCGAGACTATTTTAGCCGCCCCGGTCTGCTCGTCGAGCAGAAAGCCACCCGTTTGGACGCCGAACCCGCGTTACCGCAACCGTAGCGTGGGGCCTGGCTTTCCAAAACCAGACTCGTGGCTTCGAGCTGAAAATTATTGCGCGCCGAAGATTTCATGGGATGATACCGGCGTTGTCGGAGCGTAGCTCAGCCTGGCTAGAGCGCGTGGTTTGGGTCCACGAAGTCGCAGGTTCGAATCCTGTCGCTCCGACCATTTCTTCC
>JADLHS010000020.1 GCA_020848635.1 Limisphaerales bacterium | reverse complement strand
TCTCTTTTCCAAATGGGTTTGAAGCGCAGAGGCAACGACCGGAAAACAAAAAACAACCCTGATAGCAGACCGCGAGAATCCATCTTATTTTCTGCGCTCAGTGGTCCAAAGGATGGGGTCCACCTCAGTTCGCCGCGAAGGACAAAGTGTTCCCGACGCACATCCACCCACCTGTGTTGGCGATAATCGAAGGAAAGACTGGCGACTTTCAGCGGGAAGACCGGCAAGTGAAGCCACTGGAAATGAAGCTTCACAGAGTTACGGCCCAGCATAGCGTTGCGGATGGAAAGGGAATGTCTCTCAGTGTTTTTGACTCGAAAGCAAAGGAAGTCGGCGAAGCGCTGGGAAAGCAGTTCTTCGAATCAGTCCTTCAGGGAGTTAACGAAGCTGTCAAAGAGACAGGAAACGTAGTGAAATTCAAAAAGGGAGGACTCGAGCAAGAGGACGTAATCCGAATGCTCGAAATGATGGATCAGAATTTCGACGAAAATGGGAATCCCACGGGCCAAATGATAGGCGGTTCTGAGTTTATTGCAGAACTCAAAAAGAGCGAAGTTGAGTGGGCAAATGACAAGGAATTTCAGGCGAGGATTAAAGAGGTGAGGATGCGGAAGAGACTGGAGTTCCATGAACGAGAGGCTTGTCGAAGACTGGTTGGCTAAAGCCAACGAGCGTTTATACCAAACACCCTTTGCTCAGTCGTTAATAGCAGAGGGCATGGAGGTATTGCGCGTCGCACACAGTCCACACGAGCATGGAAAAGACATTATCGCGGTGGACAAGAACGGAAGAGTCCACGCGTATCAACTCAAGGACGGGGATTTAGACCTCAAAGATTTTGAGAAGGGTTTGGGGCAGATTATTGCGTTAGTGGAGACCCAAGTTGAGCATCCCGCGATTTCAGGACAGCCTCGCCACCAACCTTGGCTCGTTGTATCTGGCCAGATTTCCGTTCCGGCTGAAGATAGAATCCGAGTCCACAACATTCGCTGGGGCAAGCGTCCATACACCCCATTGAAAGTCATTACGGGGCGGCAGCTGTTGGTTAGGTTCGCTACGATGAGCGCAAATTTCTGGCCTCAAGTTCCTGAGGACTCAAACCGCCTATTTAACCTCTACTTGGCTAACGGCAAGAACACACTGGATCGAGATAATTTTGTAAAGTTGATCGCTGAAGTTACGAGCGTTGAAGCAAAGACAAAGCGAGTCGAAGTGGAGCGGAGGCTATCAGCCGCGAATCTGTTTGCTAGCTACGCGCTCTCGCCATTTCATAATTCAAAGAACCATTGGGAACTTGTCCAAGGTTGGACTATCGCAGCCGCCCAAATTGCATGGGCAGCAGATCAAGCAAACTTACCGTTGCAAGCATGGCAACCCACGTTTCGTCTCGCGACCAACGCCGCTTTGCGCGCACTAGCTGATCTTGCTTGGGAAGCCCTGCAACCAGATGCTCTTCGGCCGGGAACTTTTTGCGAACTCGACGAGTTAACTCGGTCACGGTGCACCGTATGTGCTGGTGCCATCGCTGCTCAAATTCTGGTTTCGCGTCAACATGGGAATCCGTGGGAACACGAATCTAACGCGAAGGAATGCATAGAGAAACTATTCACAGGCGGACGACTTTTTTTGTGGGGTGAGTCCGCGGTTCCACCTTTCGTAGCACTTGTTTGGGCGTTAGACCAATTGAGAGGCGATCAATTCGCCGACAGAATCCTGTTTTCAGCGCTTTCAGGCCTGGTGCATCAAAACAGCAATCACTCTTTACCCAAAAGCCCATCGCCCTACGATTCAGCGGACGATGCAAATTCAAAGTGGCTAAAACGGCTCTTTGAAAAGGAAACGGCCCTAGACCTCCAAGCCACGGCCTCCTATTCCTTGGAAGCTCTCGTCACTCTTGTCGCCCGCAGGTTGTGGAGGAATACGCTGGCTGCACTTTGGTCGCCGATAACAAAGATCGACATGGTCAGGTTGACCCCGGACCACCCTCGGGACATTCTTCTGTGGAACTGGGGGAATCTTCGTGGCGCTAATCAATCCAGAAAGTTTGGCGCACCTCAAAGCTGGGCCGAACTGCTCGACGAATCACGTCGCGATGAAAGCGATTCGCTCCCTGACGTAATTAGAACCAATTTCGACTTTGGATTGCTTTTCATGCTCTGTTTTCCTCACCGGTTGAGCCGAAGTCTCGTGAAACATTTTGAGGAAAGGATGCGCTTCCTATAAGCGCTTAAGATGACCACGCCGATCCGCGCGGTGGATGAGCGGGTGCTGCCGTTTGCGCCAGACCAAATCTGGCCAGTGCTGGCGGACGTGAACGGTTATCCCCAGTGGTATCCGCCGTCGCTGCATCTGCACGTGCGGGCGGTCACCGCTGCCGGGATCGGGTCGGAGGTAGAGCTGCGTCCCCGGGGCGGACGCGCGTTTCGCTGTCGCGTGGAGTCGCTCGAAGCGCCGCGCCGGCTGCGGCTGCGTTACCCGGGCGACTTCATCGTGGGCACGGGCGAGTGGCGTTTGGACGCCGTGCCCGGCGGCACGCGGGTGACGTATGAGATGGATGTGGTGGCCACCGGGCGATTGGCGCTGCTGCTGGGCTGGCTATTGCCGCTCGGCAAAATCCACTCCAAGTTCATGCGCGAGGTGTTGGAGAGTCTGGAGCGGGAGACGGGGAGGCGGGTGGTGCACCGCACAGTTTCCCCAACGGGAAATTGAATTTTCGTGAGGCAGTTCTTCGGGTTGCTTCTGCAGATCAGGCCCGAGCCTTTGGCGTCAACTTCGCACGGCCGGAGGAACTACGCGCTGGTGGCGGCGATTTGCAGTTGGCGAATGGTATTGAAAGACTACATTGCCTCGCAGGCGGGTTGCCTCAGAAGGGTAATTCGCGATCAATCCTTATGCGAATGCGTCAACACCATCCAAACGACAGGCCCGGATCCATGCTGGTGATCCGGAGGCTACAACCCGCACCCAGTGCGCCGGAGCAAAGGCAATTCTGTGATCCCACCGAACTTTTCAACAACCCACGAGAGCGCAATGGCCGCGTCGCGAATCGTTCTGGGTTCACTTTGATCGAACTGCTGGTAGTCATCGCGATCATCGCGATCCTCGCGGCCATGCTGCTGCCGGCGTTGAGCCGGGCCAAGGGCAAGGCCCAGGCGATCAACTGTCTCAACAACCTGAAACAGCTCAACCTCTGCTGGTATCTTTATACCGGCGACAGCAATGATCTATTGGTCATGAACAATCCTTTTGCCACCACGCCGGATACTTCCTGGCTGACCGGTAATATGAGCGACCCGATCCAAGCCACCAACACGAAGCTGATCCAGATCGGTTATCTGTGGCGGTACAACAAGTCCCTGGCCATTTATCATTGTCCGAGCGACAAGTCCGCGGCGGGCAACGTCCCCAAGGTGCGCAGCTACTCACTGGGCGGCCAGATGGGCAGCACCGATAACGCCCAAGGCAAACCCTGGGATGGCCAAGCTCTGATGCTGGGTAATCCGGGCTATCCCCCCAACATGAAATTCACACAGATTACCCGACCGCCCCCCTCCCAGGCACTGACGTTTGTGGAAGAAAGTGAGTTGTCCATTGATGACGGCTTTTATTTCATCTGGCTCCCCAAAATTAACGGCACCCCCAACGACATGTGGGGCAATCTGCCCGCCCTCCGTCGCCACAACAACAATGGCAGTTGTTTCTCCTTTGCCGATGGGCACTCGGAGATCTGGAGGTGGCGCGATCCGCGAACCACCGATCCGGGCACCAAGCCAAACGACCCGCAAGCGGGCAACCTGGATATCCGGCGGGTGCAGAGCGCCTACGCCATTCCTTAGCCGAAGTCCGGCGTCGGAACTGGAGGCGATGGTTTGAACTGAGGCTGAACAACAAGAAAGCCCGCTCTGTTTTGAGCGGGCTTTGAGAATTTTATCACCGATTATTTCGACTCGGACTTTTTCTTGTCCCCATCGGCTGGGAGCTCAGCCGGAGCAGCGGTGACGACTTCGTCCACCCATTCGAGGATGGCCTTGTTCGCGGCGTCGCCCGGACGCTGTTCCAGTTTTATAATACGGGTGTAACCACCGGTGCGGCCTTTGAACGCCGGCGCAATATCTTCAAAGAGGATACGGATGACGTCCTCCTGCCGCCGCCACTTCTGGCGTTCCGCCTTGGTAAGCGCCACGGTCGGACCGTGCGTGTGCAGCTTGGCGGTGGCGAGGCGACGCGCGTGGAGCGTGCCCTGTTTGCCCAAGCTGACAATTTTTTCCGCCACAGACCGCGCGGCCTTGGCCTTGGCGAGGGTGGTGGTAATCCGCTTGTGCTTGATCAGACTGCAAACCATGTTGGCGAGCATCGCATTCCGATGCTCGAACGTGCGGCCCAACTTGGCGGTTCGTTTAAGGTGTCGCATAAAATTACGTTGCGGCGGCTTCTTCTTTGGGCCCTTCCAGCAAGCCCGGCTCGAAAGTCATGCCCAGGGCCAAACCGAGCGCGGTCAGCTTGTCCTTGATCTCGTTCAAGGACTTCTTGCCGAAGTTCCGATACTTGAGCATTTCGGCTTCGCTCTTCATCGCGAGCTGGCCCACGGTGGTGATGTTCGCGTTGTTAAGACAGTTGGCGGCCCGGACGCTGAGCTCGATCTCGTTGACGCTCATGTTGAGGAGCTTCTTCAGCTTCATCTTCTCATCGTCCTGCTTGTCCACGGTTTCCTCGAACTCAATGGCATTCTTGTCATAACCAACAAACACGTCGAGATGGTGCTGCAGAATCGCAGAAGCCTGCGTGAGAGCGTCATCTGGCGTCATGCGACCGTCGGTCCAAAGTTCCACGACCAGCCGATCGTAATCGGTCCGCTGACCAACGCGGGCGGCTTCCACCGCGTAACGCACGCGAATGACCGGGGAAAAAAGGGAATCAATCGCGATCACGCCGATCGCCTGGCCAGGCTTCTTGTTTTCATCGCCCGGGCAAAATCCCCGGCCCACCTGCACTTCAAGTTCCATCTCGAACTTCTTTTTCTTATCGAGGGTGCAGATGATTTGATCCGGATTCACCAGTTCAATGTTCTGATTGACCTGAATGTCCGCCGCGGTGACCTGACCTTCCTTGTTCGCGGAGAGCAACAAGGTTTGCGGATCACGGGTGTGCGCCTTGAATTTGACCTTCTTGAGATTGAGAACAATGTCCGTGACATCTTCCACCACGCCCTCAATCGCGGCGAACTCGTGCATCGCCCCGTCAATCTTGATGGAGGTGATGGCTGCGCCTTCGAGCGAGCTGAGCAGCACGCGGCGCAGAGAGTTGCCGATCGTATGGCCGTAACCGGTTTCAAACGGTTCGGCAATGAACTTGGTGTAGGTTTCCGTCGCCGTTGACTCATCCTTGGTCAACCGCTTGGGCATTTCAAATCTTCCGAGGCGCACTGGCATAGGTTTCTTTCGTGCAATTTTAATCTGGCCGCGACCGGTTCATTCCCGCATCGGTCACGGCCCGTGTAATTGCGTTGGTCCCGCTGGGCGGGACGGGTTGTTACTAGCGGGAATAAAATTCGACCACGGTTTGTTCGTTGGCAATGGGGTTGATTTCGTCGCGGGTCGGAATCCGCATCACGACACCCTTGAACTCATCCTTGCTCAGCGACAGCCAGTCGGGCACGGCACGGCTGGTGGACAACTCGAACGCTTTCGTCGCCATCTGGCGCGAGACAGTGTTGTTCTTAACCGTAATGGTGTCGTTGACCTTCAAGGCGTACGACGGAATGCCGACCTTGCGGCCATTCACTTGAATATGACCATGCGCCACCATCTGGCGGGCTGCGGCCCGCGTGGTGCCCAGACCAAGGTGATGCACGACGTTGTCCAAACGGGTTTCCAAAATCTGCAGCATCTGTTCACCGGTAACACCGCGGCGTTGGAGCGCTTTCTCATATACGCCCCGGAATTGGCGTTCCATCAAACCGTAGTAATATCGCAGCTTCTGCTTCTCGACGAGAGCGGCCCCGTAGTCGGTCAGTTTGCGGCGGGATTTCGGGCCGTGTACACCCGGGGGATAATTGCGGCGTTCGAGATACTTCGACGGGCCGAAGATCGGGATACCGAATCGACGGCTGATGCGAACGCGAGGTCCTTTATAGCGAGCCATGGTCTAGTGATAGTTAGGAGTTGAAAGTTGAGCCTTACACGCGACGCTTCTTGCGTGGGCGACAGCCGTTGTGGGGAACGGGCGTCACGTCCTTGATCGTGGAAATCTCCAAACCGATCGCCTGCAATGCGCGAATGGCGGATTCACGACCCGAGCCCGGACCTTTCACGCGGATTTCCACTTCCCGCATGCCATGCGCCATTGCCTGACGGGCGGCGTCCTGGGCAACTTGTTGCGCCGCGTAGGCCGTGCTCTTGCGCGAACCCTTAAAACCTACCCGACCGGCGGCCGACCAGCCGAGCAGGTTACCGTGCATGTCGGTGATGGTCACCTGCGTGTTATTAAAAGTGGCCAGGATGTTTGCAATGCCAACGCTGATATTCTTGGCGTGCTTGGCCTTGATGATCTTCTTGGCATTGACATCTTCCCCAAGCAATTCGGCAGCCGTGGGCGCCGCCGCCGCGACGAGCATCTCGGCGGGCTTGGGGGCATCCGCAACTGCGCCGGGGGCCCCAGCGGTTGGCGGGGACTTTTTCGCGGGTTTGCCCTCATCGGTTTTCCCGGCGGATTCAGCCTTGGCTTCCTTGGCCGGCGGGATTTTCTTTTTGGTTTCTTCAGCCATACAAAATCAATTCTTAGTGAATGCCAGCCTTGGCGTCGGGTTTACGTTGCACGCCGACCGTCTTGCGCGGACCTTTGCGCGTGCGAGCGTTGGTTTGGGTTCGCTGACCGCGCACCGGCAGACTGCGAATGTGGCGGATGCCACGATAGCATTTGATGCCTTGCAGGCGTTTGAGGTTCATGCCCAGTTCGCGGCGAAGATCGCCTTCAATCACGTACTTGCCGTCCTGAATCGCGTGAACGATTTGCGAAAGTTGGGCTTCCGTCAGATCCTTGGCGCGAACGGATCGGTCAATATTCGCGCGTTCGAGAATCTCGAGCGCATTGACCGGTCCGATGCCGTAAATATAACGGAGCGCGATATCAATGCGCTTGTTCGGTGGTACCTCTACCCCAATGATGCGTGCCATAAATTATCCTTGACGTTGTTTGTGACGTTTGTTCGTGCAAATCACACGAATGATGCCACGGCGACGCACAATTTTGCAGTGCTCGCACAGCTTTTTTACCGACGCTCGAACTTTCATGCTTAATTCGTTTTCTTTGCTACCAGCAACCGCCCCGTTGACAGATCAAACGGCGTCAATTGCAACTTCACTATTTCGCCCGGCATCACGCCGGCAAATTCATTTCTCGTCCGCTCCGTGGCAAATGCCAGCAAACGATGGCCATTCGCCAGTTCGACCTGATAAGTCCGGTCGGACAGAATTTCGGTCACTCGACCTTCAACTAGGAAGGCGTCTGAGCCGGCCATGTCAAAATCTCAGGTTCCGTTTCCGTGATCAAGACAGTATGCTCAAAATGAGCGGATAGTGAACCATCTTGCGTTACCACTGTCCAGCCGTCTTTCAATATTTTCACGTCGGGCCGGCCCGCATTGACCATCGGCTCGATGGCGATCGTCATTCCAGGGCGCAACCTTTGGTTGCTCTTGGGATCCACAAAGTTTGGCACCTGCGGTTCTTCGTGCATTGTCCGCCCGACCCCGTGACCAACAAACTCACGCACAACGCTGTAGCCGTTTCCCTCAACGTAACTCTGGATCGCACGCGAAATGTCTGTTACGCGATTTCCCGCCGTTGCCCGCGCAACCCCTTCCGCCAGCGCCTGCCGGGTCACATCCATCAACCGTTGCGCCGCCACCCCACAGCCACCCACCGGAATCGTCCGTGCGGTGTCCCCAATAAACCCTTTGTAAACCACACCGCAGTCCAAGCTCACAATGTCACCGAAGCGCAACTGCCGGTCGTTCGCCAAGCCGTGCACCACCTCGTCATTCACCGAAATGCAGGTGTGACAGGGATACTTCCGATAACCCAAAAACGCGCTCTTCCCACCGTGATGACGAATACGCTCAGCCGCATATTGATCCACCTGCCTTGTCGTCATCCCTGGCTTGATGAATGTCGAAACTTCCTCGAGCACTGTCGCGGCCACCGCCCCCGCCGGCCGCATCTGTTCCAAATCACGCTCGGTTTTTAAAATGATCATCGGCCTCGCACCCCACGTTTTTCATCTCGTTCCCGACAACGATGACGGTTAGGAAAAGCGCTGTTGGCTAAATGCGACCGCGCATCTTACCCTTCTTTAGGAAACCGTCGTAATGGCGCATCAACAAATGTGACTCAATCTGCCGCATCGTATCCAGCATCACGCCAACCGTAATCAACATGCTCGTGCCGCCGAAAAAGTCGGTTACCGTGGGGGGGATTTTCATCGCGTTCTGTAAGATAATTGGCAACACCGCGATCAGGGTCAGGAAGATCGCCCCTGCCAACGTAATCCGGCTCATGGAAGTATGCAGGAAATCGCTGGTCGGCTGACCAGGACGGACGCCCGGAATATAGCCGCCGTTCTTCTTAAGGTCGTCGGCAATTTGCAACTCATTAAATTGCGTCGCCACCCAAAAGTAGGAGAAAAACAAAATCATGAGGCCAAACAACGCAAGATACACCACCGAGCCCGGGTTTAGAGTCCGGGCGATGGACCCGGCGGTTTCCGAAACGAACTTGGCGAAGCCTCCATCTTGCGGTTTGAACGCCCCGCTAACCATCAGAAATAATTTCTGCGGAAACATGAGGATGGCGGAGGCGAAAATAACCGGCATTACCCCCGCGTAATTCACCCGCAACGGCATGAAGGACGTGCCGCCGGAGTACACTTTGCGACCGACCGCCCGTTGAGCGTACTGAACAGGAATCTTCCTTTGAGCCTGGGTCACCGCAATGATGCCGCCAATTACAATCACGAGCATGACTAGCAGCACCGCCCCGTGAACAATCGTGTGCGTTGCCTCCAATCCGCCGCCCGGAAAGAACATTCCCTTGGTAGCCGCTACCGCTGCCGGCATGCGGGCCACAATCCCAATCGTAATAATCAGCGACACGCCATTACCAATGCCGCGCTCCGTGATCTGTTCCCCCAGCCACATCAACAACATGGTGGCTGTCGTGAGTACCAACACCGTTTGAAAGTAATAAAACCAGGCAAACGAATCCGGGTAGAGCACCAACTGGTTTATGCCTGGAAACAAAGTTTCGGGATGCTTCCAGTTGATCGCCATGAACGCACCCTGAATAAAGCAAAGAAGAACCGTCAGGTAACGACCATATTGGACAATCTTTGTGCGGCCACCCTCTTCACGCGCCAGTTTGCTCAATGGCGGATAGACCGCCGTTAGCAACTGAATGATAATCGTTGCGCTGATATACGGCATGATGCCGAGCGCACCAACCGAGCATCGTTCCAGCGCGCCACCCGTGAAGAGACTGTACATGCCCAAGACGCCACCGCTGTCACCGCTATGCGCTTTGAAAAACTCCGTAAGCACCGCCCCATCCAAGCCCGGCACCCGCACGAAGGAAATCAGTCGCACGATGCCCAAAAGCAGGGCCGTGAACAAAATCCGCGACTTCAGCTCCGGAATTTTGAAGCAGTTCGTGAAGGTCTGAATGAGTGAGCTGAACATGATGCGCTGCGATACCCCTTTACCCGTTATCCCTTGGTGGTCACTGACTGGCTCCGCGTAACCATTTCGCACTTGCCGCCCTTGGCTTCAATCTTCGTTCTTGCTGAGGCACTAAAGGCACTCGCGCACACGACAAGGTTCTTGGCAAGCTCCCCGTTGCCGAGTATTTTCACGCCGTCACCATTACCATTGACGAGCCCGACTTTACGTAAAGCCGCTTCATCAACGCGTGACCCGTCATCGAAAGCATTCAACGCTCCGATATTCACCGGAATGTATCGGGTGGTAAAGCGGGTATTATTGAAACCGCGCTTCGGGATCCGGCGGATGAGCGGCATCTGGCCGCCTTCAAAGCCAATCCGAATTGAGCTGCCGGAACGCGCAGTCTGGCCCTTGCCACCGCGACCGGAAGTTTTACCGTGGCCGCTGGATTCACCCTGACCGAGGCGTTTACGCCGGTGCTTCGCGCCGGGGCGGGGTTTAAGATCGTGTAGTCGCATAAGAATTAGTTCGCTGCCGGGGCAGCTTCCGGCGCGATTGGGGTCGCCACTTTTTTGATCTCCAAACCGCGCCGGCGGTAAATCTCCTCGCGCGAGCGCAGTTGCAACAATCCGTTCAACGTGGCTTTTACCACATTAGCAGCGTTGGAGGAACCAAGCGATTTGGTTAGGATATCACGCACACCAGCCGACTCCAAAACTGCCCGCACGGTCTTGCCTGCAATAATTCCAGTTCCAGGCGAAGCGGGTCGCAACAAAATGCGCGCGCCATCATACTCTGAATAGATTTCGTGCGGAATGGTCACGTCCTTCAACGACACCGTGGTCATCTGGCGGCGAGCCAGTTCACCAGCGCGACGAATGGCATCGGCCACTTCGGCCGCCTTGCCGAGCGCGTAACCAACGCGACCCTTCTTGTCACCCACAACCACCAGGGCGCTAAAACTAAACCGCCGACCGCCTTTAACCACCTTGGACGAGCGATTAATGAAAACCACCTTTTCGACGATTTCCTCGCCCTTGCCGTCAAAATTCATTTCCGGCGCTTCGGATGTGGTGCGCCGGCCACGACCGCGGCCACCAGCTCCGCCACCACCGAAGCCACCGCCCGGACGTGCCGGGCGTTGTCCAGAACGCTGTCCTGAGCCTGCTGTTGGGTTGATTTCTGCCACAGTATAATTCTCCGTTACGGGTTAAAACTTGAGTCCAGCCTCGCGCGCGGCATCCGCCAGCGCCTTGACCTTGCCGTGATATAACGCACCCCCGCGATCAAACACGACGGCCTTGATGCCCTTATCCATCGCGGCGCGCGCGGCGGTGCCGCCAATGGTCTTCGCACTCTTTACATTGGCGGCCAGCTTACCTTCCGCCGTGGCGCCCTTGGCACGAGTTGAAGCCGCGGCCAAGGTCTGGCCTGCCCGGTCGTCAATGAACTGCACATAAATATGCTGGCCCGTAAAGCACACAGCCATGCGGGGACGATCCTTGCTGCCAACAACCTTTTTCCGGATGCGCCACTGACGCAACTGCTTGAGACGATGTTTCTTTTGGGTTTGCATTTTACTCGGGTCGCGGTTGTGGCCGTGACCATGAAATCAATTATTATTGTACGGTCTTGCCTTCCTTGCGCTCGACCTTTTCCCCAACGTAGCGGACGCCCTTGCCTTTGTACGGCTCCGGCGGATAAAACGCGCGAATCTCCGAAGCCACCTTGCCGACCATGTGCTTGTCCGGACCTTCGACGGTGACTTTCGTATTCTCCTCAACCGTCACTTTGATTTGATCCGGAATGGTGTAATTAACTGGGTGCGAATAGCCGAGACTCAAATTCACTAATTTCCCTTGAACGGCAGCTTTGAACCCCACCCCCTGAATTTCGAGCTTTTTAATAAATCCGTCGCTCACACCCTTGACCATGTTGTTCAGGAGCGCCCGGCTCAAGCCATGCAATGCCTTGGCTTGCGCATCTTCCCCATCACGGCTCACCACAATCTTTCCGTCCGCAACATTGAGGCTGGTTCGCTTGGGCAGTTCCCAGTCGAGTTTGCCCTTTGGACCACTGACGTGAACTTTCTGCCCCTTCACCTCCACCTTTACCGTGGCGGGAAGGACAATCGGTTGTTTTCCAATGCGCGACATAATTCAGTCCTTACCAGATGTAACAAAGCAATTCTCCGCCGATGTTTTTCTTCTTGGCCTGCGTCCCGGTCATTAATCCCTCCGAAGTGGAAACGATCGAAACCCCCATGCCACCCAATACGCGCGGAATCTCAGTCGAACCGACATAACGGCGCAATCCAGGAGTACTCACTCGTTTCAATCCTTCGATGACATTCTTTTTGCCCTCGTATTTAAGGCGGATCTTGAGCGTCTTGGGTAATTTGCCCTCCACGGCCACGTCCGCGACGTAACCTTCCTGCTTCATTATTTGCGCAATGCTTTCCTTGGTGCGCGAATGCGGAAGTTCCACAACCGGCAGCAAGGCGCGGCTCGCGTTGCGAATGCGGGTTAACATGTCAGAAATCGGATCGATCATAAAATTACCAGCTCGCCTTCACCACTCCCGGAATCAAACCATTCAGCGCGGCCTCCCGGAACGTCAGTCGCGAACAACCGAACTTCCGCAGGTAACCATGCCGGCGGCCACTCATTGAGCAGCGATTCACCAGTCGCGTCGGACTGGCGTTACGCGGCAGCTTTGCAAGGCCCGCGTAATCACGCTTGGCCTTGAGTTCGGCGCGCTTTGCCGCGAACTTCTTTACCGTTGCTGCCTTGCGCTTGTTGCGCTCCAACCATGATGTCTTGGCCATAAAAATTTCTGGTTACTTCTCCGCAAAGGGAAAGCCCATGTGTTTCAACAAGTCCTGCGCCTGTGCATCGCTCGTCACGCTCGTGACAATCGTGATGTCCATCCCCTGCTGGCGCTTAATCTTGTCCATTTCAATCTCGGGAAATACAGTCTGATCCGCGACGCCGAAGGTATAGTTGCCCCGGCCATCAAACTTGCGCGGCGACAAACCCCGGAAGTCACGAATCCGCGGCAGGGTTACGGCCACCAAACGGTCGAAGAACTCGTACATTGCATCCTTGCGCAAGGTAACCCGGCAACCAATCACCTGCCCCTCCCGCAATTTAAAGTTCGCAATACTATGCCGCGACTTGCTGATCGCTGGTTTGCGCCCCGTAATCTGCGTGAGGTCCTTGGTCGCATCGTCGATCGCCCCCTTTTCAAGCGATGCGCTCACACCCATGTTCACTACGATCTTTTCCAACTTCGGGATCTGGTGAACGTTGACATAATTGTGCTTCGCCTTCAGAGCGGGCACCACCTCATTGACGTACTTGCTGTAAAGTCGGTTTTTCATTTTTTGGCGTCACGGTTTTGGCCGTAACTCGATTCAAATCTCAATTCAATGTCCTGGCGGCTCAAGTCTTCGCCGGGGCAACCCCGCGCTTGGCGACGCGGGCATCAAATTCTGTCGCGCTCATCACATTGGAGATGTGAACGGAGCCTTCGCGCTCGACAATGGCCCCCTGGGGGTGCTGCTGGCTTTTGCGGGTGTGACGCTTGATCATGGCAACGCCTTCGACAATCACACGACTCTTCTTGGATAACAGCGTGATGATCCGCCCCCGTTTGCCTTTGTCCGATCCGGCCAGCACTACAACTTCGTCGTTCTTCTTAACGTGAAAACTCTTCATAATCTCAAATCACTTCGGGCGCCAGCGAAATAATCTTCATGAATTTCTTTTCGCGCAGCTCACGAGCCACCGGCCCAAAAATACGCGTTCCCTTGGGATTATTCTCCGCGTCAATCAGGACCACTGCATTGCTGTCAAAGCGCAAATATGAACCGTCGCTCCGCCGGGTAATCTGCCGTGTGCGCACGACCACCGCATTGTGGACTTCGCCTTTTTTCACCGTGCCGTCCGGGGCGGCGACTTTAATATGAACTTTGATCACATCGCCGATGCCCGCGTAACGCTGGTTACGTCCAAGCACGCCAATGTTCCAGGCTACTTTGGCGCCGGTATTGTCAGCTACGTCAAGATGAGAACGGATTTGCAGCATATATTTCCAATCAGGCGGCCACGCGTTCCACGCCACTGCTCTTTTCGACGACGCCCACCAACCGCCAGCGTTTTAGCTTGGACAACGGCCGGGTCTCTTCGATGCGCACCTTGTCCCCCACCTTCGCTTCGGCCTTTTCGTCGTGCGCGTAGAATTTGCTGTAAGCGGTGACAACTTTCTTGTAGCGCGGATGCGGAAAACGCCGCTCGATCTGCACCACGATGGTCTTGGCCATCTTGTTGGAAATCACCTCGCCGACGCGTTCTTTGCGCGTACCCCGCTTGGCCACCGTTGAATTTGCAGTTTCAGGCATACCAGATAAAATTAGGCGGCTTTGTTGCGGAGTTGCGACACCCGGGTTTCGAGCCGCGCAATGTCGCGTCGCAAGGTGTGCAGCCGCGCCGGCTTTTCCAGTTGCGCGCTCGCCTGCTGCAAACGGAGGTTGAACATTTCCTGCCGCAAGTCCCGGCTCTTGGCCGTCAATTCAACCTGCGTCATGTCTTTAATTTCCGAAAACTTCATAAACTCGCTTCCTGCTTACGCGGCGTGCCGATGCCGTGAGATAAACTTGGTCTTGATCGGCAACTTCGTCGCCGCCAAGCGCATGCACTCCCTCGCCACCGCCTCCGTCACGCCGTCCACTTCAAATAAAACGTTTGCCGGTCGTATCACTGCCACCCACGATTCGAGCGGGCCCTTGCCCTTGCCCATTCGGGTTTCAAGCGGCTTCTTGGTATAGGACTTTTGCGGAAAGATCCGAATCCAAAGCTTTCCGTGCCGTTTCATCTGACGGGAAATCGCCACACGCGCAGCTTCAATCTGCTTGGTATCCATCCAGCAGCGTTCCAAGGCCATCAATCCATACTCGCCAAACGCAACCGTGCTTCCGCGGTAGGCCAAGCCCGTACGACTGCCCCGGTGCATTTTGCGATACTTTACTTTTGCTGGCTGTAGCGGCATATCAAATATCTCTTCCTAAATTTCAGTTCACAGCGGCAGGGGCCGGTGCGGCCGCTTTTTGCGGCTTGTTCTCACCTTTGCAAATCCAGCACTTGATGCCGATTTTGCCATACATCGTATTGGCTTCCGAGAAGCCGTAATCAATGTTCGCCCGCAAAGTATGCAACGGAACGCGGCCCCAGTGGTACTTCTCGACGCGGGCGATTTCCGAACCACCCAGCCGACCGGCACAGCGAATCTTGATGCCATCGGCACCGAAATCCTTGGCCGTCTGCAAAACTTTCTTCATCGCACGCCGGAACGAAACGCGACGCTCCAGTTGCAGGGCAACGTTTTCCGCGACGAGCTGGGCATCAATCTCGGGAGACTTGATCTCCACAATATCCACGTACACTTCCTTCCCCGTCATTTTGCTCAGGTCCTCCTTGAGCTTATCAATTTCTGATCCTTTGCGACCGATGACCACGCCTGGGCGGGCTGTCAGAATCGTAATGCGACAGCGGCTGGCCGCACGCTCGATCAAAATTTTTGGCACCGAAGCGGTCTCCAGCTTTTTCTTGAGCAGGTCGCGAATCTTGCGATCTTCGGCCAACAAAGTGCCGAATTCCTTTTTCCCAGCATACCATTTGGAACGCCAGTCTTTATTGACCGCGAGGCGGAGGCCGATTGGATTGGTTTTTTGTCCCATACTGATTACTCGTCGGAAACCGTAATTTTGATGTGGCAGCGGCGCTTGATGATCGGACCAGCCGAACCGCGCGCTTTTGGAGTGAATCGTTTGAGGGAAGTCGCCGTGCCCGCCACCGCTTCCTTCACGCGCAATGTCTCGGGCTTGACCTTGTTATTGTTCTCCGCATTGGCAATTGCCGAGTCCAATGTCTTGGCCACAAACCGCGCCGACTTGCGCGGCACAACTCGCAGAACCGCCTGCGCCTGCAAAGCGGGCAAGCCCTGAATCTGTCGGACCATTTCGCGCATTTTTTGCGCGGACATCGGCACGTTCTTCATGATCGCGTGGACTTGCATAATGCTATTTCGCCTCCGCCTTGGCCGTGTGTGCGCCGTGTTTCTTGAACGTGCGCGTCGGTGAAAACTCACCGAGCCGATGGCCCACCATGTTTTCCGTCACAAAGACGGGGTTGAAGATTTTGCCGTTGTGAACCGTGAATGTCAGCCCGACGAATTCGGGCGTAATCATTGAGCGCCGCGACCACGTCTTGATCGGTGTTTTCTGATTGGTGCTTTTTGCCTTCTGGATCTTCTCCATCAGGTGACCATCAATAAACGGACCTTTTTTAATCGAACGTCCCATAATCGTTTACTTGTTCTTCATCGGACGACCATCGCGGCGCACCACGATGAAGCGATTGGAAGTTTTCTGCTTGTTGCGCGTCCGAAAACCCTTTGCCTGCAAACCCCACGGCGAGGTCAACTGCTGCCAGCCACCGCCGCCCTTGCTCTTGCCCTGACCGCCACCGTTCGGATGGTCTACTGGATTGCGCGCCACGCCCCGGGTGATTGGCCGGATGCCCCGATGCCGGGAGCGACCCGCCTTACCCAAAACCACATTCTCGTGCTCCGGATTACCCACCTGGCCGATGGTAGCGTAACAATCCTCGCTAGCCTTGCGAATTTCGCCGGAAGGCAACCGAATCGTAGCGTAACCCTCGTCGCGCGACATCAGCGTTGCTGCTCCACCCGCTGACCGCACCATTTGTCCGCCGCGGCCCGCAGTAAGTTCAATGTTGTGAATTGAGATCCCAACCGGAATGGCCTTGAGGGGAAGGCAATTACCAATCTCGGGGGCCGCCATCGGGCCGCTCATTAGCTTCGCCCCAACCACAACTCCGACCGGCGCGATGATATAGCGCTTCTCACCATCCTTGTACTGGAGCAAGGCGAGACGGGCTGAACGCATCGGATCGTATTCAATCGCGGCGACGATGGCTTCGACTCCATGCTTGTTGCGCTTGAAATCCACCAGCCGGATTTTTTGCTTGTGACCGCCACCAATGCCACGCGCGGTGCAACGACCGTAGTGGTTACGCCCGCCCGTCTTCTTGCGAATTTCGACCAGGCTCTTCTCCGGCTTGGACTTCGTAATGTCACTGAAGTCCGCGATCGTAATGTATCGCGTTGACGGCGTTAGCGGTCTAAATGATTTAACTGGCATAAAATCAAAAGTTCCAGAGGAGCTGGCGAACCATCATTCCCGTCCCCGCTGTGGAGATCAGTTATCGGCTCGCGAATCTGCTGGCCCTGTGCGTTTTTAGGCGCAAGGGACGGAGAGAATAGCAAACGAAAGTCGAGGTGCAAGAGATTTCTTAAGAAATTTTAGCAGCCCTAAAATTCGGCCACGATTCCCTCAAAAAGATACTCTCCGAGCACCTCTGAGCAGTGAATTTTTGCCTTCTGGTTGGACGTGTAATTTCAGAAAGCATGGGCGCGAGTTATGCAAACCGCGAAACCAATTGGAATTTGCGTCGGGCTTGACTTTCCGATTCCCCCGAAAGGCGCGTGGTATACCAGCAACCACGCAGGCAAGTTCATTGGGGCCGCGCATCGCGACCTTGGCGCAGGCTTGGCCGCGCTGGTGTTTGGACTCTTCTGGAACAGCCTGCTCTCAATATTCACCGCGTTCGGGCTTTCTGCCACGTTTCATAACCTGCACATTTCCCTGCCCAATTGGTTACCCGCCTTCAAGTTCGGAGTCGATTCGATGGATGTCCCCATGACCATCTACTACTGGATTTTCCTCCTGCCCTTCATCCTCGTCGGACTGTTTTGCATCGGCTGGTTTCTTTCAAGTATGTTCGGGCGGACCGAAGTGCGAGTTTTGAATGCGGCAGGAACAATCTTCGTGGGGCTTGGTCGGTTTGGATACACGCGCCGTTTTGACGCCTCCGGAGTGAAGAATGTTCTATTTCGTCGAGTACGCAGTACCGAAGGCAGCGACACGAACGTCGTTGTCATGATGACAAGCAATGGCAGAAGGATCAAATTCGGCTCCATGCTCACGGAAGAACGCTGCCGATTCATGGCCGATTCCGTACAAAAGCTTCTCGTCCACTAACCCACAAAAAAGGCCGCTCCGGTTTCCCGAAGCGGCTTTGAATTATCGGAAGCGGCTTACTTCTTCTTCGCTGCTTGCGCCTTGCGCTTGTCTTCGATGGCAGCCTGGGCGGCAGCCAGCCGGGCAACCGGCACACGATACGGCGAACAACTCACGTAGTTCAGTCCAATACGATGGCAGAACTTCACCGAGTCAGGGTCGCCACCATGTTCCCCGCAAATGCCCAGCTTGATGCCAGGGCGAGACGCATTGCCCTTTTCGACGGCCATCTTCATCAGTTGACCGACGCCGACTTGATCGAGCGTGGCGAATGGATTCTTCTTGAAGATTTCGTTCTCCACATAAGGCATGAGGAAGGAGCCCATATCGTCGCGACTGATGCCAAGCGCCGTCTGGGTCAGGTCGTTCGTGCCGAAGCTGAAGAACTCAGCGGTCTGCGCGATCTCGTCAGCGGTGAGCGCACCGCGCGGGACTTCGATCATCGTGCCGACCATGTAGGGGAACTTCACCTTCTTCTCGGCCATGACTTCCTTGGCGACGCGATGGACGATTTCGACCTGAAGGTCGAGTTCCTTCTTGAAACCGACGAGCGGGATCATGATCTCGGGTTTCACCTTGATCTTGAGTTTGAGCACATCAGCAGCGGCTTCAAATACGGCACGCGCCTGCATCTCGGTGATTTCGGGATATGCAATGCCGAGGCGGCAACCGCGGTGCCCGAGCATCGGGTTGAACTCGTGCAATGCGGCAACCCGCTTGGCGATCTTTTCTTGGGTGACGCCGAGTTTCACGGCGAGATCAGCCTGGGCCTTGGCTTCGTGCGGGACGAACTCATGCAACGGCGGGTCGAGGAAACGGATCGTGGCCGGGAAGCCTTTGAGCGCTTTGAAGATTCCGGTGAAGTCGTCGCGCTGATATGGCAGCAGCTTGGCCAACGCCTTCTTACGATCGGCGACGTTCTCCGCGAGAATCATTTCGCGCATGGCGTCAATGCGGTTGCCTTCGAAGAACATGTGTTCGGTGCGGGTGAGACCAATGCCCGTCGCGCCGAACGCAATGGCGTTTTCAGTTTGTTCCGGCGTGTCGGCGTTGGTGCGAACCGCAAGCTTCGTGACCTTGGAGCACCACTTCATCAACTGAAGGAAGCTCTTGAACTTTTCCGTGGCCTGCGCGGCTTTGTCGCCATGCAGCAAGCCGGTGATGATTTCCGACGGCGCGGTCTTGATGGACCCGCCATACACGATGCCACTCGTGCCATCGATGGACATGAAGTCGCCTTCCTTGAACGTCTGACCGGAAGCCGTGATGGTCTTGGCCGCGTAATCAATATCCAGCGCACTGGCGCCGCAGACGCAAACCTTGCCCATCTGACGCGCGACGAGCGCCGCATGCGAACTGACGCCGCCCTTGGCGGTGAGAATGCCTTCGGCGGCAATCATGCCGCGAAGATCCTCCGGCGAGGTTTCGTTGCGAACGAGCAGAACTTTCTCGCCCCGTTCCGCCGCGACCACGGCGCGGTCGGCGTTGAGATACACTTTGCCGGAAGCCGCGCCTGGACCGGCGGGCAAACCGGAAGCGACCGCCTTGGCCTTCTTGACCTCGGCGAGATCGAACACTGGCGCGAGCAATTGGTCGAGTTGATCAGCCGGGTTGCGCAGGATTGCGGTTTCCCAGTCAATGAGCTTCTCCTTGACCATGTCCATCGAGAACTTGAGTGCGGCCATGGCGGTGCGCTTGCCGTTACGGGTCTGAAGCATGAACAGCTTGCCGTCCTGAATCGTGAATTCGATGTCCTGCACGTCCTTGAAATGTTTTTCCAAAGTCGCGCGCACCTTCATCAACTCGGCGAACGCCTGCGGCATTTCGTCCTTCAAACGAGAAACCGGCTCGGGCGTGCGCACGCCGGCGACGACATCTTCGCCCTGCGCGTTGATGAGGAACTCCCCGTAGAATTCGTTCGTGCCGTTCGCCGGGTTGCGGGTGAACGCCACGCCGGAACCGGAAGTCTCGCCGGTATTGCCATAAACCATCGCCTGCACGTTGACGGCCGTGCCCCATTCGGTCGGGATGTTATATTTGCGGCGATAGACGATCGCACGATCGTTCATCCAGGAACCGAACACCGCGCCAGCGGCGCCGCGCAGTTGATCCCACGGATCGTTTGGGAATGCCTTGCCGGTGCGGTCCTTGATGAGCTGCTTGAAGCGTTTGACGAGTTCCTGCTGGTCCTCTGCCGTGAGTTTGGAGTCCTCGATGTCCGCGTGATATTTCTCGTGCTTGAATGAATGAATCACCGTTTCGAACGGTTCGTGATCTTCGCCCTCCTTCTTCTGCACCCCCATGACCACGTCGCCATACATCTGGATGAAGCGGCGGTAACAATCCCAGGCGAAGCGCTCATTCTTGGTGGCGGCAACGAGCGACAGCACGGTCTGGTCGTTGAGGCCGAGGTTCAAGATCGTGTCCATCATGCCAGGCATTGAATCCCGTGCGCCGGAGCGGACAGAGACGAGCAGCGGCATCGCTTTCGTGTCGCCGAACTTGGTACCCATGATCTTCTCCATGTTGGCCATGCCGGCTTCCATTTGCGCCTGGAGTTCCTTCGGGTAGGTCTTTTTGTGAGCGTAAAAATATGTGCAAACCTCAGTGGTAGCGGTGAAGCCGGGAGGCACAGGCAGACCGATGCGGGTCATTTCGGCAAGGTTCGCACCTTTACCGCCGAGGAGGGGCTTCATGCTGCCGTCGCCGTCAGCTTTTTTGTTACCCCATGTGTAAACGTACTTATTGGATTTGGATGTTTTAGCCATAAAATAAAATTCCGTTTGGATTCCGTCAGTTCATTTGGTGAAACTGCAAAAACGAGTCGCGAATCTAGCAAAGCCTCCCTCAGAGTCAATGAATGAACCCGAAAAAGGCAGTTGTCGCCGAGTGAATACCAAGAAATGCGCAGTCGCGCCGGCCTCGAGATCCTGAACACCTGTTTTCCAGTCAGCCGTCGTGATCACGCCCGGCTAATCAAAAGCATCAGGGGTGTCAGGTCGCAACCTTTTTCCGCCAGACGTAACGCGCCAAGACCACCCGCAACACCGCCGCCAACGGAATGGCGAGAATACCGCCGAGTATGCCCCCCAGCAACGTGGTCCCGACCATCAGGGCGACAATAATGGTCACAGGATGCAAGCCCACCCGTTCGCCCATGATTTTCGGCTGGATGACGAAGCCTTCAAGAGATTGGACCACCGCAAACACCCCGAGCACCATGGCCGGGTGTTGCCAGTCCCCGAAAGCCACCAAGGCGATGACCAAAGCGGAGATACATGTTGTGATCGCGCCCAGAAACGGGATGATCGTCAAGCATGTCGCCATCACCCCGATTAGCATGGCGTAGGGTAATCCGATGAGCACGAAGCCAATGGTGTACAGCACCCCGTCGCACATCGCCACCAGCACCTGCCCACGAAAAAAGGCGACGAGGTATTCATTGATCGCATTGATGACAAACACGAGTTCGTCTTTGAATTTTGAGTCTTGCACGGGCAAATAATCGCGCCACTGCTTGGTGATCCCGTGCTTTTCGAGCAGGAAATAGAACGCGTAGATAGGCACCAGCGCCAGTCCCGCAATCACGCCGAACATCACCCCCAAGAAGCCCATGGCTTGCCCCAGCCACTGACCGAACTTCGGCAGCAGCCGCGTGGCATAATCTGCGAACGGCCTGAACGAAGAGACACCCGGCGAGGTGGGCAATTCCAGCAACGGGGTGGGGGCGTTGGTTTCGATGACCACAACCGAGGTCGCGTTCGTCACAAACGGTCGGGCGTTCTCGCTGTAGGTGCGCAGCAACGGCACGAGCTGCGGGGGCAGCCATTTGGGCGGGTGGTCGGCAAGCCGCCCGGCCCGAGCTGGCAGCTGGGTGGCGACTTGACTGGACGTGGCCGCCAGATCGCGGGCTTCCACGACGAGTTGCGGCAACACGCTCGCAAACAACCCGACAACGATCACCAATGCCATCGTGAATACCACCAGAATCGCCCGGACGCGGGGCACACGCTTGCGCACCAGAAAATCCACGACCGGGTCCAGCAAACAGGCCACCACCCCGGCCACCGCCAGCGGCCAGATCACTGGCGCAAATACGTGCAAGACCCGGCCCAACCCCCACACCAGCGCTACAATCAGGGCGATGATGATGGCGATAGCCATCCCGGTTAGGGCGGTCCAAAACAAGCGGGCCTGCTTTTCAGTGGGTAGTGGGAAACTCATGGTGCCAAGCTGGAAGTTGGAGGATGGAGGATGAAAGCACCCGTTGCGAACTCATCGCGGGCTTTGATTTCTTAACCTAGTAGTTCTCATTTCAACCTTGACCGAGCTTTTTGGACTTCTCCGTCGCAGCGCGCACGGCGCTCATAAGCGTGCCGCGTAATTTACCCTTCTCCAACTCATGCAAGCCTTCGATGGTCGTGCCGCCGGGACTGGTCACCATGTCCTTGAGGGCACCGGGATGCTGACCCGTTTCCAGAACCATCTTCGCCCCCCCCAACACAGTTTGCGCAGCCAACCGGGTTGCCACGTCGCGCGGCAGTCCCGCCGCCACTCCGCCATCGCTCAGCCCCTCGATGAATAAGTAGACGTATGCTGGCCCGCTGCCACTTAGCCCGGTGACCGCGTCGAGCAGGGACTCCTTCACTTGAAACGCCGTGCCGACGGCGGCGAAGAGCTTTTGCGTGAGCGCGCTGTCCGCCAGGCGAGCGGATTTACCGGCCGCAAACGCCGTGGCGGATTCACCGACAAGCGCCGGGGTGTTGGGCATGACGCGAATGACGCGGGCGGAGGGCGCCAGCACGCCTTCCAGCTTCACAATCGGAACGCCGGCCGCGATGGAGATGAGAAGGTGGGCCGCGGTAAAATGGTCGCGCACTTCCGTCAGCACCGGGGCGGTTTGATCAGGTTTGACGGCGAGGAAAACCACAGTCGCCGCCTGAACCACCGCCACATTTGACGCGACGACTTTAGCCTTGGTTTCCTTGGCAAAAGCGGCGCGGGCGGCGGGGACCGAATCGCTGGCGAGCACTTGATCCGCCGTCACGATTTTAGCACGAATAAAACCACGCGCCAGAGCCGTGGCCATCTTGCCCGCACCCAGAAATCCAATTGTGAGCTTCGCCGACATGCGCGGGTTGTAACAGTTCGCCCCGGTCGGCGGAAGTCAAAAAGGCAGTCCTCGATTGCCACGAAAACGGCCCGAGGCGCGACCTCCGGCCGGACATTTCTGGAAATGAGATAAGCAGCGCGGACTCGTCGCGATTGGGCCGCACGAAGGGGCCAAGGTGGTTTAACTTTTCCGCAGCAACGGACTCACTGGCGGCGAACTTTGGAATTGCTGCCCATGGCGCGATTTAGTCCAAGAACCGCCGGGACACGCCGTCCGCACGTCAGGCGGCGAATAATTCCTTCATCTGCCGGAGCACCGGCGGTATGGCCGACCACGGATCGGGTTTGGCTTCATATTCGAGCGCCACAAAGCCCTGATAATTCGCGGCGCGCAGCATGGCTACCACGCGCGGCAGGTCGGCTGGTTCTCCCGCTGG